>JBLMYG010000218.1:0-6257 GCA_050258155.1 Acidithiobacillales bacterium | reverse complement strand
AGGTCGGGCGACGCCTTCGAGAGGTCGGGGGCGAAGAGGCTCCCCTCCTCCACTTTCGTGAAGTAGTCGAGCGGGACGTCCCTGCCGTCCACCTTCACGGCGAAGTCCTCCTTCGCCAGGTCGGCCACGAAGGCCCCTCCCTTCGTGACGATGACGTCGAGGTCGAGAGCCTCCACCTCGACGGCGGCGCGGACACCCCCCGCAGCGCGTGACGGAAGATCGGCGGCGGCGGCGGGCCCTGCGCCGGCGAGACCTGCCGAGAGCAGGAAGACGACGCCCGGCAGCCGGCTCATCGAAGGCGAGACCTCCCGGCTCAGGCCTGAAAGGCTTCCCGCAGACGTTCGGCGTCGCGGGCGATGACCTGGGGGAGGGCGGGGTCGAGGGAGAGAGCGGCGAACCGCTCGGCGAGGGCGGGGTCGTCGCTCATCCAGTCGGGGCCGATCTGGTCGGTCTGGATCATCTGCTTGGCGAAGAAGATCAGCTTCTCGGCCCGCGAGCTCCGGAGCGCCACGCGCCCCGAGGAGCCCAGGATGTCCTCGTGGGTCTTCGGCAGGTTCAGCTTCCGGGCCAGGACGCGGCCGAAGACCGAGCGGAACTTCGTCAGGGCCAGGACCCGCATGGGTCCGGACGGGAAAGGGACGCCGAGCAGAAGCTTCAGGAGGTCGTAGCTTCCGAGAGTCTCGACGATCCCCAGCGTGTAGGCTTCATCGGGGGTGAACTCCATCGTGGCCGAGACATGCGAGGCGGCCACCGCCGTTGCCAGGGACGAGCGCCGGACGAGGCCTTCCATCCGCTCGGCGGCCGGCACCTTCGGGGTTCCCGTATCGGAGAGGAGGCCGGCCAGACGGCGGACGGCCTCCGGCCCCGCAGCGGCGGCCGCATCGCGGGCCGACGTCGTCACGCTGACCCGATCCGGGCGGAGGGCGTTCGCGAGGTAGAGGAGATCCACCGTGAAGAACGGGTCGAGGGCCGCGATCGAGACGAGACGCTCGGGGTCGCCCCCGTCGGCGAGGGCCGCCCTGACGAGGGCGGCGGCGTCGTCATAGATCGGATAAAGGCGTGCCGGCTCTCGGAGCCGGTCGTGGACTTTCTCAGCGAAATGGGTGAAGGCGGCGTAGCCGTCGCGGAGCGTCGAGACCGCGGGCGTCTCGCCCGGCAGGCTGTCGATCATCGCCCAGTACGAGGCGTTCAGGACCTCGGGGCGGAACTCGCGCTCCCAGAGCGCCCCTGCCTCGTGGGCCGCGGACGAATCGCTGATGCTCTTCGTCGTCTCGTCGAGCGACTTCACGCCGTGAAACGCCAGCACTTGCCCGCGGAGGGAGAGGTGAATCCGGATCAGGTCCTCCGGCCGGTTCGACGGGTCGAACTCGAAGACGGCGTTCGTCCAGCGGAACAGATCGAGGAGGATCTCGATGGCCAGCGCCTCGACGGCCTCGGCCAGCTTCTCCCGCGACAGGAGCTGTCGGTCGAGGATGAGGCGCGTCAGGTTCCGTCCCGTCGCGAAGCTCTCGGCGAGAAGCTCGTAGATCGTCGCTTCGGGGAGGACCAGGCGCTTGGCGAGGAAGACGCCGAGCCGTTCGGACGGGCGGGTCGAGGAGACGAAGACGATGGCCCCTTCCTTGAGGTCGATCGTCCGGACCAGGTCGCCGCGCCGGAGCGTCACCCGCCCCGAAAGGGCGTTGATCTCCAGCCACTGCAGGAGGTCGGCGAGTGAAAACGTGCTGAGGTTCCCGCTGAGAGTCTTGGACACGGCGTACCCGAGCACGAGTTTGACACGACCGGGCCAAAGCGGAGTGTCTTAGCATGGGGTCATGAGCCAGACGCCCACCGACTCGACCTCCTCCGGTCTCCCCGTGCGGGTCCTCTACGGCCCGTCCGACGTCCCGGCCGGCTGGGATCCCGGCCGCCCCGGGGAGCCGCCTTTCACCCGCGGTGCGCTTCCGGGAGGCTACCGGACGAAGCTCTGGACGATGCGCCAGTATGCGGGCTTCTCCACCGCCCGCGACTCCAACCGGCGCTACCGTTTTCTCCTGTCGCAGGGACAGACGGGTCTCTCGGTCGCGTTCGATCTGCCGACCCAGATCGGATTCGACTCGGACCATCCGCTCGCACGAGGCGAGGTCGGAAAGGTGGGCGTTCCGATCGCATCGCTCGAGGACATGGAGACGCTCCTCGACGGGATTCCGCTCGACGCCGTCTCGATCTCCATGACGATCAACGCGACGGCCTCGATCCTTCTGGCCCTCCTCCTTGCGGTGGCGAGGGGGCGCGGAACGCCCTGGACGAAGCTTTCGGGGACGATCCAGAACGACATCCTCAAGGAGTACGCGGCGCGAGGGACGTATGCTTTCCCGCCGAAGCCGTCGCTCCGTCTCGTGACGGACGTCTTCGCCTTCTGCACCGCCGAGGTCCCGCGCTGGAACACCATCTCCATCTCCGGGTACCACATCCGCGAGGCGGGCTCCACCGCCGTCCAGGAGGTCGCCTTCACGCTGGCCGACGGGGTCGAGTACCTCAAGGCCGCGAAAGAAGCAGGTCTCGACGCGTCGGCCATCGCGCCCCGCCTCTCGTTCTTCTTCAACGTCCACAACGACTTCCTCGAGGAGATCGCGAAGTTCCGTGCGGCGCGGACACTTTGGGCCGGCATCACGAAGGAGCGGTTCGGAATCGCCGACCAGCGCGGGCGCGTCCTCAGGTTCCACACGCAGACCGCGGGCTCGACCCTGACGGCTCAGCAGCCCGACGTGAACGTCATCCGGGTCGCCCTGCAGGCTCTCGCCGCCGTCCTCGGCGGGACGCAGTCGCTTCACACGAACGGGAAGGACGAGGCGCTCGCCCTTCCAACGGAGGAGTCCGCTCTTCTCGCCCTCCGGACGCAGCAGGTCATCGCACACGAGACGGGCGTCGCCCGCGTGGTGGATCCTCTCGGCGGCTCGTGGGCCGTCGAAACGCTGACGGCGCAGATCGTCGAGGAAGCCGGTGCCCTGATCGCCCGGATCGACGAGATGGGCGGGGCCCTCGCCGCCATCGAGGCCGGCTTCTACCAGCGGGAGATCCAGGAAGCGGCCTACACGGCCCAGAGGGCGATCGAGGAGCGGCGCCAGATCGTCGTCGGCGTCAACGAGTTCGTCGCGGCCGACGAGCGCCCCATTCCGACTCTCGCCGTCGACTCCTCTGTCGAGGAGGAGCAGGTCGCCCGTCTGAAGGCCCTCCGGGCCCGCCGTGATCCGGCGACAGTCGCGCGCCTCACGGAGCGGATCTCGTCCGCCGCCCGGGAGGGTCGGAACCTCCTCCCGCCGATGGTGGATGCTGCGGCCGGCCTGGTTACGCTCGGCGAGATCGTGGAGTCGCTGAAGGGCGTCTTCGGAGAGTATCGGGAGAATGCCGGCTGGTAGCCGGCACGGCCACGACCGGCTGATGTAAAAGCCTCAAAAAAGGGCCGATTTTCCGGGCTTTGGGGGCCGAAACCCGCTCTGGACGCGGCGTTCGGCTGTGTAAATCGAAGGAACCCCTGAAATTCCAAGCCGTTCACCAGATTTCTATCGAACTAACGCACTTAACTATTGCAGATTAAAGAGTTGCACCGACGCACAGGAGAAGGTGCAAACCGGATGAAGTTGCCGTGAATCGGCCTCTTTCTGCGTTTCCCACAGCGAACCTCACAGGGTTACGCACAGAAAAGGTGTGGATTTCAGGACGGGCGGTGTCATGACTCTGCGTCCGTGCGAAGGAGTGTTCGTCCTTTGAGCGGAAGTTCGCTTCCGACCTGCACTACAACCGGCTGACCGGCACAGCGCCGATCGCCTCGATGACCCGACGGGACCCGGATTCACACCGTGACTCCCCGTTTCGGGCAGAGGTCCTCGAGTGGACACTCCGCGCAGCGCGGCTTCCTCGCGGAGCAGACCCGGCGGCCATGCTGGATGAGGGCGTGGCCGACCCAGACCCAGCGGTCGCGGGGGATGGCCGCGTTCAGGTCGCGCTCCACCTTCTCCGGGTCGGTCTCCTTCGACCAGCCGAGCCGCCGGGCCAGCCGCCCGACGTGCGTGTCGACGACGATCCCGTCGGGGGCGTTGAACGCCGTGCCGAGGACGACGTTCGCGGTCTTGCGACCGACACCCGGAAGGGCAAGGAGCGCGTCCATCGTCCGCGGAATCTCGCCGCCGTGTTTCTCGGCGATGGCCCGGGCGGCCCCTCGGATCGCCTTCGCCTTGGCATTGAAGAATCCGGTTGTCCGGATGACTTTCTCGAGCGCGCCGCGCGGGGCCCTTGCAAGGGACCCGACGTCGGGGAAGTGTCGAAAGACTTCCGGCGTGACGAGGTTGACGCGGGCGTCGGTGCACTGGGCCGAGAGGATCGTTGCCACGAGAAGCTCGAGGGGCGAGGTGTGGCCCAGCGAGCAGCCGGCGTCCCCGTAGGCGGCCTCGAGGCGGGCGAGGATCTCGCCAACCGGGGCCGGGGGCGCCTCCGGCGGGCGGCGGCGGGGGCGACTTCTGGAGACCATGGGGCCGGAGGATACCCGCACGCTGACGAGAAACGAGAAACAGCCGTTGCTTCGAGAGGGGTCCCGGGGGTATGAAAAGAGCTCCGTGCCGCGTCCTGCTCCCGGTCGCCGCGCTGCCGCCGGCTGTGCCCTCGCCCTCCTCCTCGTCGAGCTCGCTGGGAACGGGAGCGCGGCCGAATCCATCACCGTCACCTTTCTCGAAACCTCTGACCTCCATGGGCACGTCCTGCCATGGGACGAGGTCCGTCGCCGCGCGGCCGACGTGGGGCTGGCGCGCGTCGCGACGCGGGTCGCCGCCATACGGAGGGTGGCGCCGAACGTTTTTCTCCTCGACGCAGGGGACACGATCGAGGGGACTCCGGAAGAGTTCCTTCAGGCTCATCGGGCGGCGTACGCGGCGCTCCTCTCGCACGAGAGAGCGCCCGATGCCGACCCGATGGCGCGGGCGATGAGCCTGATGGGCTACGACGCCATGGCGGTCGGGAACCATGAGTTCGACTTCGGCCTCGACGTCCTCCGGAAAGCGCAGAAGGAGTCGTCCTTCCCGTGGCTCTCCGCCAACACGCGGCGGTCAAAGGACGGGGCGCCGGCCTTCCCGGAGTACGTCGTCAGGACGGCCGGAGGCGTCCGGATCGGGGTTCTGGGGCTGACGACGCCCGGCGTCCCGGGCTGGGAGCCCGAGCGCAACCGGCCGGGCCTCGTCTTCGAGGACCCGGTCGTCACGGCGAAGCGGCTGGTTCCTGTCCTTCGCGGCCGGGAGCGTTGTGACTTCGTCGTCGTCCTGATCCACAGCGGCCTCGACGTGGACCGGAAAGCCGGCGTTCCGGACGGGACGGGTTCCGAGAACCGGGTCGCCGCGCTCGCGAGGGAGGTCTCCGGCATCGACCTCATCCTGATGGGGTACACTCTCGATATTTCGGCTCTCTATTCCCTGACTCTTCCCTACCTAAAGCCTTTGCCGGCTTATATTTTGCCTTGACTTTCCCATAGTTCGGCATAGATTCGGAATGGGCACGCGGAGGCCAACCTCCACCCGAACGGAGGCTCCGCGGGCCCGCAGAGGCCACGCCGGAACCTGATGGGACGAGGGAGTACGAAGATGAAGAAGGCCGAGAAGACATTCACAGCCAGGAACCTCAGCGGGCTCCCGCCCGGGTGGTACTGCGACCCCACGACGCCGGGGTTCCTCCTCCGGGTTTACGACGACGGCCGGCGTTTCTTCGGATGCCGCTACCGGGTGAGGGCGACGGGCAGGCGTCGTTACGTCTCGCTCGGGGAGGCGGGGATCCTCGTCACCTTCACGCAGGCGAGGAACCGCGCGAAGGAGCTCTTGGCTGAAGCCGCGCTCCACCGTGACCCGTGCCCGCGTGAGAAGAACGTCACATGGGACTCGTGGGTTCAGACCTGCCGGTCGCGGCTGACGACGAAGAGGCCCGAGTTCTTCGACCGCTACTTAGGGCTCACAGCCGAGACGCCGAAGCGGGGGACCGGGACCACGGACGATACCTTCCGGAAGATCCGGGCGAAGTGGGCCCCCCGGCCGGTCGCGGAGATCGGCGTCGAGGACGTTGAGAACGCCCGGGCCGTTGTCCGGGAAGGGGGCCTCACCCGCGCGAACCGTTTCCTCAACTATCTCTCGGCCGTCTTCGGCGCGGCAGTCCGGTCCGGCCTGATCGCCCGGAACCCCTGCTCGGCCGTGAAGCTCGACAGGGAGAACCCCGGCCGGCAGCGGGTCCTCTCGCCCGACGAGATG
>JBLMYG010000217.1:0-7276 GCA_050258155.1 Acidithiobacillales bacterium | reverse complement strand
GGTTACACACTGGTGTTTCTCATGGTCGCGATGACCGTGGCGTCGGTTCTCATCGCGGCCATGCTCCCGCTCATCTCGACGGAGGTGCAGCGCGACAAGGAGGAGGAGCTGATCTTTCGCGGCTTGCAGTACGCCGAGGGGATCCGGAACTTCAGGCGGCGGTACGGTCGATACCCGAACTCGCTCAAGGAGATGTACACGACCCGCCCGCGAACCCTCCGGAAGCTCTGGAAGGATCCGATCACCGACTCGGACGACTGGGGGCTCATCACCCTGACGGGCGGTGCGCCGGCGACCGGCGCTCCCGTTCCGGGGGGCATCCCGCCGGGCGGACAGGCCCCGCAGCCTTGGACGACGCCGACGCCGGCTCCCACGGCCTCTCCGACCCCCTCCTTCGGGAGCCCTTTCGGAGCGCAGCCGGCCGCGCCCGCCGGTCCCATCACGGGCGTCTACTCGAAGTCGAAGAAGAAGTCGTTCAAGGTCTACCAGGGGCACGACGTCTACGCCGACTGGCGCTTCACCGAGGCGTCGCTCCTCGGAGCGGGCCTGGTCCCCGGCGCCGCTCCCGGCCCGGGCGTCGGTGGCCCCGTCGTCCCGAACGCTCCCCCGACTTCCCAGTAGAATCGGGCGTGCTCGAGCGGCGCCTCTCCGACGGGACGGCCGTCTGGCTGGATCCGATGCGGGACGTCCGGAGCGCCGCCCTCGGCATCTACGTCGCCGCAGGATCGGCGGACGAGGGCCCGGGAGAACGGGGCGCCACCCACTTCCTGGAGCACCTCCTCTTTCGGCGAAGCCGCCGGCGTTCGGGCGCCGCCATCGCCCGCCTGACCGACCGGCTCGGCGGAGAGTGCGACGCCTACACGACGAAGGATGCCGTCGCGTTCCACGCGCGGACGACCGCCGAGCGCGCCGGCGAGGCGCTCGACCTTCTTCTCGACCTGACGGAGGCGCCGGCCTTCACGGCCGCGGACGTCGAGGTGGAGCGGGAGGTCATCCTCGAGGAGATGGCAGAGGCGAAGGACGTCCCGGAAGACTTCCTGCACGATGCCTTTCTCCGCCGTCTCTGGCCTCGGCACCCGCTCGGCGCACCGATTCTCGGGACGGAAGAGAGCGTCCGGGGGCTGACCCGCGCCCGGCTCGCGGCGCGCTTTCACGCGATCTTTCGCCCCGGCAGGACGCTGATCGTGGCCGCAGGGGCGTTCGATCCGGAGGGGATCGTCCGCAGGCTCGAGGGGAGGCGCCGCCGGCGGAGCGGCCGACCGGCAGGGCTCGACGTCCCGCCCCGCCTGCGGAGAGAGCCGCGGGCCCGCCGCTGCGCCGTGGAGATCCCGCGGCCCGACCTCTCCCAGGCTCACCTCATCGTCGGAGCGCCCACGATCCCGTTCTCTCACCGGCTTCGGTCTGCGGCGTCGATCGTCGTGACCGTTCTCGGCGGGGGCGTCTCCTCGCGTCTCTGGCGGGACGTGCGCGAGCGGAAGGGGCTGGCTTACCAGGTGGGCGCCGGCCTGACCCTCCACCGGGAGGCGGGGATCTCGCTGGTCGAGGCAGCGACGCACCCGAAGAACCTGAGGCGCCTCGTCCGAACCACCGGGAGGCTCCTCCGCGAGATACGGGACGGGGGCCTCTCCCGGTCGGAGCTCCGGCGGGCGAAGGACCAGATCCGCGCCGAGCTCGCCCTGTCGCTCGAGTCGACCGCCGCGCGCCGCGAGGCGGCGGCGCGCGCGTTTCTCTATTGCGGGCGGCCGGTTACGGCCGACGAGTTTCTCGCCGAGATCGAGGCGGTGACCGCCGAGGAGGCCGGCGAGACGTGCGGCCTTCTCTTCGGCAGGCTCGGCCCGGTCGGGCTCGGTGTCAGCGGCCCCCCCGGACCGGATCTCTCCGCCGGCGACCTCCTGGAGGAGCTGGCGGCGTGACGGTGCGGCCCGTGGTCCGCTTTCGCGTGGAGGACCGCTTCTCCGACCTCGCGCCCCCGCTCTACGCGTCGGACGGGGCCGCGGGAGCGGACCTGCGCGCCGCGCTCGATGCGCCGTTGACGGTTCCCCCCGGAGGCCGGGCCCTCGTTCCGACGGGTCTCGTCCTCGAGATCCCGGAGGGCTTCGAAGGTCAGGTGCGCGCTCGCTCCGGCCTCGCCCTGAGGAAGGGCCTCACGCTCGCCAACGGCGTCGGCACCATCGACGCGGACTACCGCGGGGAGGTCGGGGTCGCCGTCGTGAACCTCGGGGAGGAGCCGGTGACGATCGCCCGCGGCGAGCGGATCGCTCAGCTCGTCGTCTCCCCGGTCGCGCGCGCGACGTTCGCGGCGGCGGGCGAGCTCGGTGTCTCCTCCCGAGGGAGCGGCGGCTTCGGGAGCACGGGGAGCGCGTAAGAGGGAGAGATGGAGGTCGCGTTTCTCGGCTCGGGCTCCTCGGGAAACTGCGCGGTCGTTCGCGCGGGACGGACCGCGGTCCTCCTCGACGCGGGGCTCTCTCCGCGCGATACCGCGCGCCGGCTGAAAGGGAGAGGGATCTCCCTGGACGAGGTCTCCGCCCTCCTCCTGACGCACGAGCACTCGGACCATGTCCGGGGGGCGCTCGATCTCGCCGAGAAGAGGCGTCTTCCGATCTACGCGACGGCGGGGACGGCGCGGGCCGCGGCATTCCCGGGACCGCTCCTCGCCGACGTCAGGATCGTCCGGGGAGGGGACGAAATCGTCTACGGAGGGGAGCTGCACGTCCGCGTGACGCGGACGCCGCACGACGGCGAGGAGTCGGTCTGCTTCGTTTTTTCCGACGGGACGGGGCGGCGGGTCGGCGTCGCGACCGACCTCGGCCACCTGTCGCGCGAGGTGGCGGAGGCGCTTCGGGGATGCGAGGTGATCGGACTCGAGGCGAACCACGACGTCGACCTCCTCCGCGACGGCCCCTACCCGTCCTTCCTGAAGAGACGGATCCTCTCGGACGTGGGCCACCTCTCGAACGAGGACGCCGCGGCGGGACTCCGCGATCTGGTCACGGAACGGACGCGCCACGTCGTAGCGCTCCACGTCTCACGGCACAACAACACCTTCGCCCTGGCGGGGCGTGTCTTCCGGGAAGCGCTGTTCGGGATGGGCGCCGACGTTCCCCACACGGTTGCGCTCCCCGACGTGGCGACGGAGTGGATCGGCGCGTAAGCTGGTCGGGAGAAAGGAGCGGCCGATGACGGTCTTCGTCCGCGTCTTCCTGAAAGAGGGGGTTCTCGATCCGCAGGGGAAAGCGATCAACGACGCCCTTCACCGACTCGGCTACGGGGAGGTGACCGAGGTGCGGGCCGGGAAGATCTTCCGGCTGGAGATGGACGGAAGCGATCCGGCGGAGGCCCTCGGCGCCGCCCGGAAGCTGGCCGACCAGCTCCTCGCGAACCCGGTCATCGAGGACTTCGCGGTCGAGCTGTCCTCCGCGGAAGCCGCCCGATGAGCGGTCCGCGCGTCACGGTCGTCCTCTTTCCCGGGAGCAACTGCGACGAGGACGCCCTCATCGCGGCCCGGGGGACGATCGGTGCCGAGACGAGCCTCGTCCGGCACGACGAGCGAGACCTCCGGAACCCCGACCTCGTCATTCTCCCGGGAGGCTTCTCCTACGGCGACTATCTTCGAAGCGGCGCCATGGCCCGCTTCTCGCCGGCCATGGACGCCGTGACGGAGTTCGCTTCGAAGGGGGGAGCCGTCCTCGGCATCTGCAACGGCTTCCAGATCCTCTGCGAGGCGGGGCTCCTTCCGGGAGCCATGCTCCGGAACGCGGCGCTCCGGTTCGTCTGCCGGGACGTCTTCCTGCGCGTCGAGACGAAGCGGACCCCGTTCACCCTCGTCCTGAGCCGGGGAGAGGTGCTCCGGCTCCAGGTCGCCCACGGGGAGGGCAACTGGACGGCGGATCCCGAGACTTTTCGGCGGATGGCCGAGCGCGACCAGATCGTCTTCCGGTACGTCGACAGGGACGGGACCGAGACGCCCGGGGCGAACCCGAACGGCTCCCTCGGGAACGTGGCGGGCATCTGCAACGTCGGCGGGAACGTCGTCGGCCTGATGCCGCACCCGGAGCGCTGCTCCGAGGAGCTGCTCGGGAACACGGACGGAGCCCGGCTCTTCCGGAGCTTCGCCTCGGCCCTCCTCGCCCACCGGGCCTGAGCCGGCCCGGCTCCCGTCACCCCCGCGACCGCATCCATGCGACGCACCTGTGCAGCTCGTCCTTCATCGCGGCGGCCGACGGCGCACGAAAGCGGTCGCCGTGGCCGGGAAGGACCCAGGTGAAGTCGAAGTCGAGGAGCCGCTCCATGGAGCGGCTCTGCTCCTCCCAGTCGTACCAGCAGACGTCGCGGAAGGCGACGAGGTGGCCGCGCCGCGGCGAGAAGGCGAGGTGGTCTCCGGAGAAGAGGACGGTCTTCCGGAAGAGGTAGACGACGTGGCCCCGCGTGTGGCCGGGCGTCGGGATGGCGAGGAGGCCCGGGACGATCTCGACGGGGGTGTCCCCCTCGAGAACGCGCTCGGCCGTGCCGCCGAGCGCCACCGCGTCGCGCCGGTGGATGACCCGCTCACAGGAGAACGTCGCCCGGAACCGCTCGTGGTCGGCCACGTCGTCGCGGTGGGTCAGGAGCATCTTCGAGACGCCGCCCATTCTCACGATCCGCTTCATCAGCGGGGCCGCGGCGCGGGGCGAGTCGACGAGGAGATTGCCGCCCGGAAGGGTGACGAGGTAGCTCCAGGCGCCGAACGACGCTTCCGAGGTGAAGCCGCAGAAGAAGACGTCGTCCACCACCTTCTCGGGGAACGCTTCGAGAGCGGCTCCAAGTCCCAGCTTCGACGCCGAGCCGATCGACCCCGTCGGGCAGGCGACGAGCGCCATGAGGGCGCGGTGCGCCTCTTCCGGCGTTCCGGGCTGCCGGTGGACGTAGGAGAAGCCGTCCCCCTGGGCGTAAACCGACGGGAGCATCTCCCGGCAGGTGGCGCAGTCGATGCAGCTCGAGTCGACGAAGAGGGTGCCCTCGGTGTTCTCGGGGAGGCGGTCGGCGAGCCTCGCCATGAGACTCATTCTCCGCCTCCCGGCAAGCGCGGCCCGGGGGGAGAACGTCGTTCGAGGGCGGCGGCGGTCTCGCGAGTCCGGCGCCCGCCGGTGAGGCATGATCCTCGTGTGACGCGGGAGGACGCGGCCCGGGGGCCGCGGCGGCTCATCGGGCCGTTCGACGCGACGATGCTCGTCGTCGGGTCGATGATCGGCTCCGGGATCTTCATCGTCTCGGCCGAGTCGGCCCGGCTCGTCGGGACGCCGGGACGCCTCCTTCTCGTCTGGTCCGCCGCGGGCCTCCTGACCTTTCTCGCGGCGCTCTCGTGCGCCGAGCTGGCGGCGATCTTCCCGCGCGCCGGCGGCCCCTACGTCTTCTTCCGCGAGGCGTACGGCCCGCTTGCGGGCTTTCTCTACGCGTGGACCCTGATCGTCGTGGTCCAGGCGGGAACGATCGCCGCCGTGGCCGTCGCTTTCGCGAAGTTCCTCGGCGTCCTCGTTCCCTCGGTGACGGGCTGGGGAGCGAAGGGGGCGGCCGTTCTCGTGGTCGTTCTCCTGACGGGGACGAACAGCCTCGGCCTGAAGACCGGGACGCGGACGCAGAACGTCCTGACCGTCGTCAAGTACGCGGCGCTCCTCGGCCTCGCGGCGGCGGGTCTTCTCCTGGCCCCGATGAATCCCCCCGCGGGGGCGGCGTCGCACGCGGGGCTCGTCGCTCCCTCCGGCCTCGATCTCGCTTTCGCCTTCGCCCTCGCCCTCGTCGGACCGTCGTTCGCCCAGTCGGCCTGGACGAACGTCACCTTCCCGGGAGGCGAGGTCAGGGATCCGGGGAGGACTCTTCCGCTCGCGCTCCTCCTCGGCTGCCTTCTCGTTTCGACGCTCTACGTCGCGACCAACGTCTCGTACCTCCGGGTCCTGGGCCTCCCGGGCGTCGCGGGAGCGGCGGCCGACCGCGTCGGCACCGCCTCGGCGGAGGCGCTCCTGCCGGGACGGGGCGGCGGCCTGATGGCCGCAGCGATCCTCGTCTCCACCTTCGGCTGCAACAACGGGCTGATCCTCGCGGGGGCCCGTGTGATCTACGCCCTCGCGGCGGACGGGCTCTTCTTCGCGCCGGCCGCGCGGCTGAACGGCGCCGGCGTCCCCGGCGTCGCACTTCTCCTGCAGGCGCTCTGGACGGCGGTCCTCATCGCCTCGGGAACCTACTCGGAGCTTCTCCGGTATGTCGTTTCGGTCGAGTTTCTGATCCTGATCCTTCTCGTCCTCGCCGTCCCGGTCCTCCGCAGGAAGAGGCCGGAGCTCCGGCGCCCGTTCCGAACGCCGGCGTGGCCGCTCCTGGGCGGCAGCTTCCTCCTCGCAGCGTCCCTTCTCGTCACTCTCCTGGCTCTCGGCAGCCCCAGGACGACCTGGCCGGGGTTCTTTCTCGTCCTCATCGGGGCCTTCGTCTACCGCGTCCGGACCCGGAGAAGCCCGTGAAGGCCGTCGGCGAATTCTCCTGGCTGCTCTTCTTCGGCGACGCCGACGAGCGGAGGGCCAACGAGCGCGCCCGTGCCGTGGCCGCTCTCCTGCGGAGCCTCGCACCCGTGGGGCTCGTCGAAGCGATCCCCGCCGCTCGGACGCTCTTCGTGGAGGGGAGTCCGGCCTTCGACGCCGGGGTCCTCGTCGGCCTCGAGGCCGGAGGGGAGCCGCCGCCGCCCCCCGCGCGCCGGGAGCATTCGATTCGCGTCCGCTCCGGCGGAGAGGACCTGCCGGAAGTCTGCGCGGCGCTGGGCCTGACGGAGGATGCCTTCTGGGAGGCCTTCCTCGCGGCGGCCTTCACCGTCGGCTTCCTCGGCTTCGCGCCGGGATTCGCCTACCTCTATGGCCTGCCGCGGGCTCTTCAGCTTCCGCGCCGGAGAACGCCGCGTCTCAAGGTCCCGGCGCAAAGCCTTGCCATCGCGGGGCCGTACGTCGGCATCTACCCGGCCGCCATGCCGGGCGGATGGAACCTCCTCGGGACGGCGGAAGGCGATTTCTTCGACGCCTTTCGCCGCCCGCCGACGCTTCTCGCGCCGGGCGATACCGTGCGGTTCGTTCGATGACGGAGCGCGCGCTCCTCGTCCGCGAGGCGGGCCTCCTGACGACGGTGCAGGACCTCGGGCGCCCCGGCTGGGGCGCGCTCGGGATCCCGGCGGCCGGGGCCCTCGACACGGAAGCACTGCGCATTGCGAACCTCCTCGTCGGAAACCCGGAGGGAGCGGCCGGCCTCGAGATCACCCTTCTGGGAC
>JBLMYG010000216.1:0-4182 GCA_050258155.1 Acidithiobacillales bacterium | reverse complement strand
TCCTCAAGGACGTCGCGAACGTGACGATCGGGCCGGAGATCCGGAGGGGGCTCGCCGACTGGAACGGCGAGGGGGAGACGGTCGGCGGCATCGTCGTCGTGCGCGCCGGGGCCGATACCCTGTCCACGATCGCTCGGGTCAAGGAGAAGCTGGCCGAGATGAAGAAGGGCCTTCCCGGCGACGTGAAGATCTCGGTGGCTTACGACCGCACGGCGCTGATCCACCGCTCGATCAAGACGCTGACCCACACGCTGCTCGAGGAGTCGATCATCGTCGCCCTCGTCTGCGTCCTCTTCCTCTTCCACGTCCGCTCGGCCTTCGTGGCGATCCTTTCGATTCCGCTCTCGATCCTCCTGGCGTTCGTGGTCATGAATCTGCAGGGACTCGGCGTCAACATCATGTCGCTCGGGGGGATCGCCATCTCCATCGGCGTCCTCGTCGACGCGGCCATCATCATGGTGGAGAACGCCCACAAGCACTACGAGGAGGGGCGGGAGAAGCGCCCCCACTTCGACATCATCCTTTCGGCCGCGCAGGAGGTGGGGCCGACCCTGTTCTTCACGCTCCTCGTGATCACGGTCTCGTTCCTCCCGGTGTTCACCCTCCAGGCGCAGGAGGGACGGCTCTTCAGACCCCTCGCGTTCACGAAGACGTACGCGCTCGCGATGTCCTCGATCCTCTCGATCACGGTGATTCCGGTCCTGATGTACTGGTTCATTCGCGGACGGATCCACAGCGAGGAGCGTCACCCCGTTTCGCGCGTCCTGAGGCGGCTCTATACGCCGGTCCTGAACCTGGCCCTTCGGTGGCGCTGGGCGGTGCTCGCGGGGGCGGTGGTCCTCATCGTCTCCATCGCGATCCCGATGCGCAGGATCGGGTCGGAGTTCATGCCGCCGCTCTGGGAGGGGGACCTCCTCTACATGCCCACGACCTTTCCGGGCATCTCCATCACGACGGCCAAGGAGATCCTGCAGCAGACGGACAAGATCCTCCGGACGTTTCCCGAGGTGGAGTCGGTGTTCGGGAAGATCGGTCGCGCCGAGACGGCGACCGACCCCGCTCCGCTTTCCATGGTGGAGACGACGATCCGGCTGAAGGACCCGGCGCAGTGGCGGCCGGGCATGACGAAGGACAAGCTGATCGAGGAGATGGACCGGGCCGTCCGGTTTCCCGGCGTGACGAACGCCTGGACGATGCCGATCAAGACCCGGATCGACATGCTCTCCACCGGGATCAAGACGCCAGTCGGCATCAAGATCGCGGGGCCCGACCTCCTCGAGCTCGAGAAGCTCGGGCAGCAGGTCGAGGCCGTCGTCAAGGAGCTACCCGGCACTCTCTCGGCTTACGCGGAGCGCGCCATGGGAGGGAAGTACCTCGATTTCAAGATCGACCGTGAAGCCGCCGCCCGTTACGGACTGACGGTCGGCGACGTAGAGGACGTCATTCAGTCGGCGATCGGGGGGATGGACGTCTCGTGGACCGTCGAGGGGCTCGAGCGCTATCCGATCAACGTCCGGTATCCGCGCGAGCTGAGGAACAACGTCGGACGCCTGAAGGAGACGCTGGTGGCGACGCCGGCCGGCCTGCAGGTGCCGCTGGGCCAGCTCGCCGAGGTGGAGATTCATCAGGGACCTCCCGCCATCAAGTCGGAGAACGCGCGTCCGAATGCCTGGGTCTTCGTGGACCTCCGCGGCATCGACGTGGGGACCTGGGTCGAAAGGGCACGAAAGGCCGTGGACGAGCGCGTGCAGCTCCCCCCCGGCTACACGCTCTTCTGGTCCGGGCAGTACGAGTACATGGAGCGGGCGCGCAAGCGACTGCTGCTCATCGTTCCCATCACGCTCTTTCTGATCTTTCTCATTCTCTACTTGAACACCAAGTCGCTCACCAAGACCGTCATCGTGCTGCTGGCGGTTCCCTTCTCCCTCGTCGGCGCCATCTGGCTCATGGCAATACTCGGTTACAACTGGTCGATCGCGGTCTGGGTGGGTCTCATCGCTCTCGCCGGCCTCGACGCCGAGACCGGCGTGGTCATGCTGCTCTATCTGGACATCGCGTACGAGTCGTGGCGCCGCAAAGGCCGGATGGAGAGCTACGCCCATCTCGCGGAGTCGGTGGACCACGGAGCGGTGCAGCGGATCCGGCCCAAGATGATGACCGTCACGGCCATCCTGGCCTCGCTGGTCCCGATCCTCTGGGCCAGCGGCACCGGGGCGGACGTCATGCGGCGAATCGCCGCCCCAATGGTGGGCGGGGTGCTCACCTCTTTCATCGGTGAGCTCGTCGTGTATCCGTCCATCTACTTCGTCTGGCGCGCGCTGAAGCTGCGACGCTCGCCCCTCTTCCCGGGTCCGGAATCGGGCCCGATGGGCGGCGGCGAAGGAGGAGCCCATGAAGCTGCTTAAGGCTTTCGTCAGGACCAGCCGCGTGGACGGGATAGTCCGCGCGCTGGAGGAGGCTCACGCGCCGGGCATCACCGTCTCGCGCTGCCACGGGGTCGGCTATGGCTACGATCCGATGCTTTTCACCCTGTCTCCCCGCGAGCTGGCCAGAACCCCGGAGGTGACGAAGGTCGAGGTGGTCTGCCGCAGCGAGGACGTGGACCGACTCCTGGGCGTTCTGGTCCAGGCGGCCCGGACCGGCACCCGCGGGGACGGGATCGTCTTCGTTACTCCGGTCGAACGGGCAGTGCGGATCCGGACCGGGGAGGAGGGGGACAAGACGCTCGTGAGCAACGACGCTTGAGTTCGCCGCCCGTGGGAGAAGCCATCGCGGGCAACGGAATGAGCGGGGAAACGGGAGGTCCGGCATGAGCCATGGCGCCGCCGATCCGGGCGTCATCCAGGCGCTGGTCGAGAACCACCGCCGCTTCCTGGCCTTTCTGGAGCGCCGCGTCGGCGACCGCGACGCGGCGGAGGAGATCCTGCAGGCCGCCTTCGTCAAGGTGATCGAGCGCGCGGGCGAGATCCGCGACGACGAGCGGGCCGTGGCCTGGTTCTACCGCCTCCTTCGAAATGCGCTGGTCGACCACTGGCGCTCGCACGCCGCCCGCAGGCGAGGAGAGGAGGCGCTGGCACGTGAGCTGGGCGGCGCGTTCGAGCCGGCACCCGAGGTGGGGGGCGAGATTTGCCGCTGCTTCGAGCCGCTCCTCCCGACCCTGGGAGCCGACTACGAGGCCGTTCTGCGCCGGGTCGACCTCGAGGGGGTGCGGCCCGTCGACTTCGCAGCGGAGGCCGGGATCACGCCGAACAACGCGATGGTGCGCCTCCACCGCGCCCGGCGCGCCCTGCGGGAGCAGATGCTCCGTTCCTGCCGGACGTGCGCCGAGCACGGCTGCCTCGACTGCTCCTGTGGCGGACCCACCTCAGGCCGGAACGCCCGCTGTAAGGGGAAGCCGCCGAATCCGTCAGCCCTTTCGGAAGGTGAGAAGCAGGTCCGCCCGACAGCCTCTCACCCGACGGAAAAGAGCGGGCGGAAAGGAGGCGGATCATGAACCTCACACACCTCTTGATGACTTACGGAGTCTGGATCGTCGCGCTGGCCGCCATCGCCGCAATCTACCTTTCGAGTCGCCGGCGGGGCGGCAACGAGGCGCCGACTCCGAGCCCGACAGAGCCCGCTTCCGGGAGACGGCACCATGGTTGCTGCTGACCATGTGGGGAAAGAGGCCGCGACGAAACGGCACATTCGATTCTCGTCGAGCGCCGGAGGCGTTTTCCGGCGGTTTGCGGCCACCATCACCCTGTCGCCGGCCGTCCGGTCGGGATGGCAAATCGAATGAGCCTGCTTCTGAATGAAAGGAGTGACGAACGATGAAATCCCGAATGTCTTCCCTGATTCTGACCGCTCTGCTCGCCGGCGCGGGCCCGCTCCTCGCCCAAGTGCCGGCTCCGACCCCGTCGCCGCAGCAGACTGCGCCGGGAATGCCGTCGCACATGATGGGGGGCTCGATGATGGGCCAGAAGGCCGAGGGGGCCTCCATGATGGCCGATTGCAAGGCCATGATGGGCGAGCGCCACGCCATGATGGACAAGATGAAGGCGATGGACGCCAAGCTCGACTCCCTCGTCAAGGCGATGAACGAAGCCAGGGGCTCGAAGAAGGTCGAAGCGACGGCCGCCGTGGTCGACGAGCTGGTCGCGCAGCGCAAGGCGATGCGGGAGACCATGGAATCGATGATGC
>JBLMYG010000215.1:0-7797 GCA_050258155.1 Acidithiobacillales bacterium | reverse complement strand
TCCTCTGCGACCACTTTCACCTCGTGCGCTACGACGAGCGCGGCTGCGGAATGAGCGACTGGGACGTGGCCGACCTTTCCAACGAGCGCCGGATCGAGGACCTGGAGTCCGTCGTCGCGGCGGCCGGGCCACGGGAGCCCTTCGTGCTCCTCGGGATCTCGCAAGGAGCGGCCCCGTGTCTGGAGTTTGCGGTGAGGCATCCCGAGCGCGTTTCACATCTCGTGCTCTATGGCGCCTACGCCCGCGGCTGGTCCCGGCGAGATGACGCGGACGCCGTTCGTGAGTTCCAGGCCATCGCGGACCTCGCGCGGTTCGGCTGGGGGAAGGACAACCCGGCGTTCCGGCAGGTCTTCACCTCGCGGTTCATTCCCGGCGCCACCGCGGAGCAGATGGGCTGGTTCAACGAGCTCTGCCGGAAGACGACCTCGCCGCGCATGGCGGCCGAGATGATGCTGGCGCGCGGCACGATCGACGTCGTCCGGTGCCTGGAGAGGATCCGGACCCCGACGATCGTCATCCACGGGCGCGACGATCAGGCGATCCCGATCGCCGAGGGCCGGCTGCTCGCTTCCGGAATCGCGGGCGCGCAGTTCGTCGAGCTGGACTCGAGGAACCACATCCTTCTGGAGAGCGAGCCGGCGTGGGAGCGATTCTGCGCCGTCGTCCTGGAGTTCCTCGGGCGCCAGGCCGGGCCCGCCGCCGAGGACTCCGCGTTCTCCAGGCTGACTCCCCGCGAAAGGGAGATCCTCGCGATGCTCACCGAGGGCCTCGGCAATGCCGAGATCGCCGGGCGGCTCTCCCTCAGCGAGAAGACCGTCCGGAATCACGTTTCCAACGTCTTCGACAAGCTGGGGGTCTGGACCCGGGCCCAGGCGATCGTCTTCGCGCGCGACCGGGGCTTCGGCCCCTCCTAGCGCTTCTTCGTCTCCACCCCGATGGTGATCTTGTAGCCGTCGAGATCCGTGAGCGAGAAGTCGCGCATCCCCCAGGGCTGGTCGCGCGGCTCCTGGTCGAGCGTTCCGCCCGCCGCCCGGATCCTCTTCGCGATGGCGTCGACGTCCTGAGTGGTCATGCAGTAGATCCGGAAGCCCTCTCCCTTCTTCCGGTCGCGGCCCTTCTTCCAGTCGTCCTGTCCCAGCATGATGAAGACGTCGCCGGCCTGGAGCCCGACCCCGACCAGCGTCCCGTCTCGTTCGTACCTCTCTTCGACCTTGAAGCCGAGGACGTCCCGGTACCACGCGAGGCTCTTCATCAGGTCGTTCACGGTGAAGCTGGGCGAAGCCGAGCTCAGCTTCAGAGCGCCCGGCGTCGGTTTCCTCGGAGGAGACTTCTTCGAGCGGACCCTGGACGCTGATGCCTTTGTTGCCATGTCAAACGTCTCCTTTCTCTAGGATCATGGATGGCATTCCCGTGCCGTCGGTACCTACCCTCCGGCAATCGCGCCGACGACCAGAAAGGGCTCGGTCCCGCTGGCCACCGCCTCGGGGAGCGGAGCTTCGGGCGGTTCATGGGACAGGTCCTGCTCGCAGGCGAAGAACCGGACAAAGGGACGGCGCTGCTTCGTGACGTGGTCGCGGATCGTCCCGCAGAGCACCGGATGGCGGGCCTCGAGCGCGTCGAGAACCGAGTCCCGGGTCACCGGATCCGCGACCTCGAGTGTCACCTCGCGCCCGACGTGCGCGAGGGCCGCGAGATGCGCCGGGAGGACGACCCTGATCATGGGAGCGTCTGGACCTCGACGGAGAGAACGGGCGGAAGATCCCTGACGGCGGCCGCCCAGCTGTCTCCACCGTCCGCCGAGGCGTAGACCTGCCCGCCGGTCGTCCCGAAGTAGATGCCGCAGGGATCGAGCGCGTCGACCGCCGTCGCGTCCCGGAGGACGTTGACGTAGCAGTTGCGCTGCGGCAGACCTTTCGTGAGGGGCTCCCACTCGTTCCCGCCGGTCCGGCTCCGGTAGACGCGGAGCTTTCCCTCGGGGGGATAGTGCTCCGAGTCGCTCTTGATCGGGACGACGTAGACGGTCTCCGGCTCGTGCGCATGCACCTCGATCGGGAAGCCGAAATCGGTCGGCAGGTTCCCGCTCACCTCCCGCCACGACTCGCCGGCGTCGTCGCTCCTCATCACGTCCCAGTGCTTCTGCATGAAGAGAGTGCCGGGCCGCGAGGGGTGCATCGCGATCCGGTGGACGCAGTGGCCCACCTGGGCATCCGGGTCGGGGATGTACTGGGACTTCAGCCCCTTGTTGATCGGCCGCCATGTCTTCCCGGCGTCGTCGCTGCGGAAGGTGCCGGCGGCCGAAATGGCGATGTAGATCCGTCCGGGGTCGGCCTGATCCAGAAGGATCGTGTGGAGACACATCCCGCCCGCGCCCGGCTGCCACTTGGGACCCGTTTCGTGACCTCGCAGTCCGGCGAGCTCCTGCCACGAGTGCCCGCCATCCGTCGAGCGAAAGAGGGCGGCGTCCTCCACGCCGGCGTAGACGGTCTCCGGGTCGGTCAGGGACGGCTCGAGGTGCCAGACCCGCTTGAACTCCCAAAGGCGCTGCGTCCCGTCGTAGAACTGGTGCGTCGTCAGGGGTCTTCCGGTTTCCGGCGAGCTGTCGTAGACGAACCTGTTGCTCTCGCCACGGGGCATGCCTTCCGGCGACGTCGTCACTCCGCCTCCGGGCGCCTCCCACGTCTTGCCTCCGTCGCTCGAGCGCTGGATCACCTGCCCGAACCACCCGCTCGTCTGCGACGCGTAGAGCCGGTTCGGATCGGCGGGCGATCCCTTGAGGTGGTAGATCTCCCACCCCGCGAAATGGGGCCCGTTCACCTTCCACCTCTTGCGCTTCCCGTCCGCCGTCAGGAGAAAGGCGCCCTTGCGCGTGCCGACGAGGACCCGTACTCCGCTCATCTCTTGCTCCTTTCCGAGCCTTTTTTCGCTCTCTTCGGGCAGCTCTTCGTCGCCCCGGAAGTCATTTCCCGGCCGCCTCGGCCCCTGCGGCCCTCGCCCTTTCCTCCCGCGCCGACCGGAAGAAGGGGATCCGGTCGAGGACCCGCTCCTGGAAGATCTCGAGATAGAGGTAGATCACCGGCGTCACGAAGAGCGTGATGGCCTGGGAGACCACGAGCCCGCCGACGACGACGAGGCCGAGAGGCCGCCGGGAGGCGCCGTCGGCCCCGACACCGAGCGCGATCGGGAGCGCCCCGAAGACAGCCGCGAGGGTCGTCATCATGATCGGGCGGAAGCGGTCCATGCTCGCGTCGTGGATCGCTTTCTCGGCGGGCTCGCCGGCGTCCACGCGGTGGCGGGCGAAGTCGACGATCAGGATGCCGTTCTTCTTGACGATCCCCATCAGCAGGAACATCCCGACGTAGGCATAGAGCGAGGCCTGCTCGCGGAAGAGGAAGAGGGTCAGGAGGCCGCCGACGAGCGCCGTCGGAAGGGTGGAGAGAACCGTGAGCGGGTGGATGTAGCTCTCGTAGAGGATCGCGAGGACGACGTACATCACGAAGACCGCGAGGAGCATCAGGACCGACATGTTCCTCACGGTGTCGCGGAAGGTCAGCGCCTCGCCGAGGAAGGTGGAGCGGAGCGTCCCGGGGACGACCTCCCGGGCCGCCTTCTCGATGAAGTTCGTCGCGTCGCCGATCGCGACCCCCGGCTTCAGGTTGAAGAAGAGCGTGACGCTCGTGAACTGGTTCATGTGGTTGACCGACTGCGGGCCGAGCGTCGTCTTCCAGTTGACGAGCTCCTTGAGCGGCACGAGGTTCTTGCCGTCGTCGGACCGGATGTAGAGGAGCCCCAGGTCTCCGGGGGTCTGCCGTGCCGAGTCCTTCGCCTCGAGGATGACCTGGTACTGGTCCTGCGGCTTCTTGATCAGGTAGAGGTAGTTCTGGGAGTAGGCGTTCCGGAGGAGGGTCAGGATCCGCGCCTCCGAGACGCCGCGGGTTTTCGCCTCCTCGCGACGGATCTCGATGTCGAGGCCCGGCGTGGCGTTGAAGTAGTCGGACGAGACCGAGGCGAAGCCGGAATACTCCCGGCACTTCGCCATCAGCTTCGTGGCGGCCGCGTAGACCTGCCCGGCGTCGATCCCCGAGAGCGAGTAGGCGTACTGCCCCTGCGTCTGGGCGACGGCGCCCGTCGAGATCTCGAGGACCGGGAAGGGACGGAGGAAGGCGAAGAGGCCGGGGATCGAGGAGAGCTTCCCCATCAGCCCGAAGGCCGCCTGCTGGATCGGCGGCCGCTGCTTCGGCGGCCTCAGGAAGGTGAAGGTGATCCCCTGGTTCGACCCGAGGAAGCCGGTCGCGCCCGTGAGGGTGAAATCCGTCAGGACGCTCGGGTCGGCATGGAGCGTCTGGTCGACACGTTCCTGGTACGCCCTCATCTGCGCGGGGGAGGAGCCCTCCTTCGCGATGAAGACACCGAAGACGACGCTCGAGTCCCCCGTGGGAAGGAAGATCTTCGGGATGGCGGCAAAGAGGACGAAGGTGCCGACGAGGCAGACGGCCCAGACAGCCGCCCCGAGCCGCTTGTGCGAAAGGAACCATGTGAGGTGCCGGCCGTAGACCGCGAGGTAGCGCTTCTCCGCCGCGCCGACCGTCCGCTCCATCCACGTCTCCCTTTCGCCGGGCCCGCGCCCCCTGAGGAGTCGCGCGCACATCAGGGGCGTGAGGGTCAGCGAGACCAGGCCCGACGCGAAGATCGCCACGACGATCGTGACGGCGAACTCGCGGAAGATTCGCCCCATCAGCCCCGACATCAGGAGGAGGGGGATGAAGACGGCCGCGAGCGAGACCGTCATCGAGACGATCGTGAAGCTGATCTCCTTCGCGCTCGCGAGCGTCGCCTCGAGGGGCTTCGCCCCCCGCTCCATCCGCCGCACGGTGTTCTCCAGGAAGACGATGGCGTCGTCGACGAGGAAGCCGATGGCGAGCGTGAGCGCCATGAGCGACAGGTTGTCGAGGCTGTAGCCGAGAAGCCGCATCGCCACGAAGGTCAGAAGGAGCGACAGCGGCAGCGCCACGGCCGGGATCAGCGTGTCGGTGGCGCGCCCCAGGAAGAGGAAGATGACGAGGACGACGAGGAGGAAGGCGAGGACCAGCGTGAATCTCACGTCCTCGACGGAGTTGACGATGGACTGAGCGCGGTCGTAGATCGGCGTGACGCGGATGGAGCCGGGGAGCTCGGCGCTCACGACGGGGACGAGGGCCCGCACGCTCTTCGAGACCTCGACGGCGTTGGCGCCGGCCTGGCGGAAGACGGCCACGACGACCGTGGCCGACGGAACATCGTACCCCCGGATCCAGAAGCGCATCGAGATCCGCTCGTCCTGGACCGAGTCCTTCACGGTGGCGACGTCTCCCAGGCGGATCGGGACGCCGTTCCTGCTGCCGATGATCAGCTCGCGGTAGCCCGCAGCGTCCTCCAGCTGCCCCTGGGGCCGGAGGAGCTCCGTCCCGGCCGGGCTGTCGAGCTGCCCGGCACCCGTCGTGCTCGTCCCGTTCTTCACCGCCGCCGCGAGATCGTCCATCGAGATGCCGCGCGCCCACATGGCCGAAGGGTCGGCCTTGATCCGGATGGCGGACTTCGTCCCGTAGACGACGACCCGCGAGACGCCGGGGAGGATGCTGATCCTCTCGCCCACCTGGGTCGAGGCGTAGTCGTAGAGGCGCCCCTCGGTGACCGAGTCGCTCGTCATCGCGATGTAGAGGATCGGCCGGTCGTTCGGGTTCGACTTCGAGAAGGTCGGCGGCGAAGGGAGGTCGACGGGAAGGCTGCCGGTCGCCTGCGAGATCGCGGCCTGCACGTCGGTGGCCGCGGCATCGATGCTCTTGTCGAGCGCGAACTGGAGGGTGAGCGTCACGCTTCCCTGCGTGCTCTGGGAGGTCACGAGCTCGAGGCCGTTGATCTGCATGAACTGGCGCTCGAGGGGGGTGGCGATGTTGTTCGCCACCGTCTCGGGGCTCGCCCCGGGATAGCTGGCGTTCACCTGGATGACCGGGTAGTCGACCGCGGGGAGGTCGTTCACGGGGAGCTGGAGATAGGCGAGGACCCCGAAGAGGACGACGGAGGCCGTGAGGACCACCGTCATCACCGGCTTCCGGACGAACGGTTCGGAGACGCTCACGAGGCGGCCTTCGGCGTCGCCGCCGGCGCCGGGGCGCCCCCGCCCCCTTCGACGCGGACCTTCCCGCCCGGCGTGACGCCGAGCTGTCCGTTCACCACGACCTGCTCGCCGGGCTTCACCCCCTGCTTGATGACGACGAGGTTCCCCTGCCGCTGGCCGGGCGCGACGGCGCGGAGCTCGGCCGTGCCGTCCTCTTTCACGACGTAGACGAACGGACCCTTCGCCGACATCTGGGGGGCGTCGGCGGGGACGAGAACGGCATTCGGGAGCGTCGCGAGGATCAGCTTCACGTTCACGAGGCGCCCGGGCCAGAGACGCCGCTCGCGGTTGCCGACGGTGGCCCTCAGTGTCACGGTACCGGTCGCTTCCTGCACGGCGTTGTCCAGGAAGGTCACGGTGCCGGCCAAGGGCTCGCCGGTCGCGTCGGGCACGCGGACCTCGACGTCGAGCGGCCGACGCGCCATCTGGCGCTGGACGGAGGAGAGCTCCTGCTCGGTGACGGTGAAGTCGACGTAGATCGGGTCGAGGCGCTGAATGACGAGGAGCGGGGCCCCGCTCGCCGTGACGACGTTGCCGATGTCGACGAGGCGGTGGCCGGCCCGTCCGTCGATCGGCGAGACGATCGAGCAATACTGGAGGTTGATCCGTGCCGTCTCGACGGCCGACTCGGCCTGCTCGACCTCCGCCTCGTCGACCTCGACCGCGTTCTTCTTCGCGTCGTAGTCCTGCTGGGCGAGGATCTGCGTGTTTCTGAGGTCCGTGGCCCGTGCGAAGTCGACGCGGGCGAGGTCGAGGACGGCTTTCGTGCGGGCGAGGTTCGCCTCGGCCGAGGCGAGAGCGGCGCGGAAGGGCTCGGGGTCGATCGTGAACAGGGGGTCGCCCTTCTTCAGGTCGGCGCCGTCCTTGAAGTGGATCCGGGCGAGCCGGCCCGTCACCTGCGCCTGGACCGATACGACCTCGCGCGCCACGCACTTGCCGACCTCGTCGAGGTAGACGGGGACGTCCCGCGAGACGGCCGTGGCGACCGACACCGGCGCTGGGGGCCGCCCGGAGGAGGGGGGGTCGCTCTTCCGGCAGCCCCCGGTGACGAGCGCGAAGATCATGATAATGCGTCCGATTCTCCGGGTTGGGGTCGAACCGCCTCTCATTGCTCCTTACTCCGGCATTTCCCTCGATACGGATGGGAGGCGGCGTCAGACGGCCCGGAAGAGCCCCAGCGCGTAGCGAGGGGTCTCCTCCAGCCAGAGGCTCGTCCGACAGAAGCCGGTCCCTTCCGTGAGCGCAGTCACCTGCGGCACCTCGTACTTGTACGAACTCTCGGTGAAAAGGATCTCGCCTTTCTCGAAGCGCGCCACGCAGCCGGCGGCCGGCACCTCGACGCAGACCGGGCGCCGGGCCACGAGGTGCATTTCCATTCGCGATCGGGCGGGATTCCAGACGGCCCGGTGGGCGAAGGCGTCGAGGTCGAAGCCGGCTCCCAGCTCCCGGTTCATCCGGGCGAGGAGGTTCTTGTTGAAGGCGGCCGTCACGCCGAGGGGGTCGTCGTAGGCGAGGAGCAGCTCGCGCTCGGGCTTGACGAGGTCGACGCCGAGGAGGAAGCCGTCGCCGGGCGAGAGGGCGCCGCGGATCTCGCGAAGGAACGCTTCGGCCTCGAGGAAGTCGAGGTTCCCGATGTTGGAGCCGAG
>JBLMYG010000214.1:0-11878 GCA_050258155.1 Acidithiobacillales bacterium | reverse complement strand
AGGGCCAGCGCGAGAAATCCGCGCCCTGCCGTCATTCCTTCCACGAACGTCGGCGAGATGGTGACCACGAGGAGCGCCCCGGCCAGGCCGGCGGCGGCCCCCGAAAAAAGGGATGCCCCCGTGCGGATGGCTGCCGCCGAGAGGCCCAGAGAGCGAAGAGTCTCGGGGTTCTCCCCAGCGGCGACGAGGCGGAGGCCCGGGCGCGTGTAGCGGAGCCCGGCGTGGACGGCGAGCGGCAGGAGAAAGACGGCGAGGACCGCCGGCGGGAGGCCGAGAGCGCCGGCCCTGAGGGTCCGCACCTCGAGGAGGGCGCCCGTCTCTCCGGCGAGGAGACGGTAGCCGAAGGCGGTTCCGCCGAACGCGACGAGGTTCCAGGCAGCGCCCACGAGGATCGGATCGGCCCTTCCGGCGACGGCGACGAGGGCGAAGACGGCCCCGCCGACGAGTCCCCCGCCGGCGCCCGCCGCGAGGGCGAGGGCCGGGCTGCCGCCGGGCAGGCCGGCAGCGAAGGCCGCGAAGGCGCCGACGAGCATCGTCCCTTCGATGCCGATCTGGATCGACCCCGAGCGCTCGAGGACGAGCTCTCCGGCGGCCGCGAGGAGAAGCGGCGCCGACAGGAGGAGGGAGACCTCGAGAAAGCCGCTCACCGCGTCTCTCCCTCGAGGCGCCTCTCGAGGAGGAGAAGGGCGAGGACGAGGAGGCCCGGCACCAGCGAGGCCACCGAGGCCGGCACTCCCGTGTCGCGTTGGAGGGCGCTTCCGCCGGTGCCGAGAGCGGCGAAGAAGAGCGAAGAGACAGCGGCGCCCCCGGCGCCCGTTCCTCCGAGCAGCGCGGCGGCGATGCCGAGGTAGCCAACGCCCGAGCCGAAGGGATCGTAGAGCCGCCCGGTCACGGCGACGACCTCGAGGCCGCCGGCGAGCCCGGCGAGAGCGGCCGACCCGAGGAGGGCCCCCGTCCTGAGGGGCACGACAGGGAGACCGATGGCGCGGGCGGCGGCCAGTGACGCGCCGACAGCCCGAACCTTCAGCCCCGCAGGCGTTCGCGCGAGAAAAAGGCCGGTGGCGGCGGCGAGAAGGAGGGCGAGTGGAAACGCCGCGGTCGTCGGGACGCCGGCCACGAGCGGGGCGAAGCGGACGCCGGCTGCGAGGGGACGGCTTTGCGGGAAGTCGGCCGTCGGGTCCTGGAGAGGGCCGCGGACAAGCCAGGTGACTGTGGCCGCGGCGACGAGATTCAGAAGGATCGTCGTCAGGACCTCCGGGACGCGGCGCCGCTCGGCGAGCCAGGCCGCTGGAGCGGCCCAGAGGGCTCCGGCGAGCGTGGCGCCGGCGACGGCGGCAAGCCGCGCCGGCCACGGCACCAGCAGGAGCGGCCCGAGAGCCGCCGCGGCGGCAGCGCCCATGAGGAACTGCCCGTCGAGGCCGATGTTCAGGACGCCGGCCCGGAATGCGAGGACGGCGCCCGAGGCGCAGAGGAGGATCGGCGTCGCTCGCGTCAGCGTCTCGCCGAGCGCCACGCCCGAGCCGACGGCACCGCGAAGCAGGGACGAAAAGGCGTCCGCAGGTGACGCGCCAGCCGCGAGAATGAGGGTTGTCAGGAGGGCGACGGCACCGGCAGCCGCTGCGGCGGGCAGCGCGCGGCGAAGGAGGCCCTTTTTCATGCCGCGAGGCCCGCCATCCGCCGGCCCAGCGCGGAAAGGGACGTGTCGGGAGGGAGGGGCTCGGAGAGCGCGCCCCGGTAGACCACGCGAAACGTCCCTCCGAAGGGTCGCGCCTCCTCCGGGTCGGAGCCGACGACGAGGACGGCGGCGCCTGCTCTTCGGGCCTCGTCAATCCGGATGCGGACGTCGGCGGACGCCGCGAGGTCGAGCCCGCGGGTCGGGTGGATGGCGACGAGGAGCGCGGGAGGTCCATTGCCGAAGTCCAGCTCCCTCGCAAGGACGAGCTTCTGCTGATTCCCTCCGGAGAGAGCGCTGGCCCTGGCGAGGGGGGTGGCGGCCCGGATCCCGAAGCGGGAGAGCCTCCCGAGAGCACCGCGTCGCATCGCCTGCCGGTCGAGAAGGAACCGGCCCGGTGGAGAGGGGAGGGCGAGGTTCTCTTCGAGCGAGAGGGTGGCCACGAGACCCTCGGCGCGCCGGTCCGCCGGGATGAAGCGGCCCCCCGCGGCGCGGAAGGCTCGAGGCTCCCCGCGCCGCGGAAGCGGACGGCCGAGGAGCTCGATACGCCCCTTGAAGGGATGCATCCCCGCGACGCACCGGGCCAGCGTGTCGGCGCCGTTCCCGTCGATGGCGAGGAGGACGAGGATCTCTGATTCCAAAAGGGAGAAAGAGACCGCCGGAGCCGACGAGCCTGACGGCACCACGGCGGAAAGATCGAGAACGGGGAGAGCCCCTTCGGATAGCTCTCGACGGGCCGCTGTCAAGGGTCCTGGACCGCTTCGCGGCGCGCGGAGCGCGCCCTTGACAGCGGCTGGTCGAGAGACAGATTCGCCACGATCGGCGGCCGCAACGCGGCCGCCGGATATCAGGAATTCGTCTCTCGGCGTTTCGTCTTTCTCGACTTCGTCTTTTCTGGTTCTCTCGGCGCTGCCGAGCAGCAAAGAGCCGATTTCCTTCGCGGTCGTCTCGGCGACTCTGCATTCCTTCACCGTCCGGCCCCCGGCGAGGAGGGTGAGGCGGTCGGCGGCCTCGAAGACCTCCGCGAGGCGATGGGTGATCAGGACGACGGCTTTTCCTTCCGCGGCGCGGCGGCGGAGCGACGCGAAGAGGACCGCTGCCTCGCCGGGGGCGAGGACGGCGGTCGGCTCGTCGAGGATCAGGATCTCCGGGTCTCCCGCGAGGGCTCCTGCGATCTCGATGCGCTGGCGGGTGCCGACGGGGAGATCCTCCACGCGGGCGCGAGGCGATCCGAGATCGAGCGCGGAGCCCTCCGCGAGACGCCGGACGCGCGCCGCGCGCCTTCCGGGGACCTCGAAAAAGGGCGCGGACGGGTCGAGGAGCGCGAGGTTCTCGGCCACGGTGGAGGCTTCCACGAGGAGGTCGTGCTGCGGGACGAGGGCGAGACCGGAGCGGCGCGCCTCCCGCGGCGACGGGAAGCGGACCTCCCGGCCGGCGAGGCGGATCTGGCCGCCGTCGGCCCGGAGAGCGCCCGCCGCGATCGAAACCAGCGTCGACTTGCCGGCGCCGTTCTCGCCGAGGAGGGCATGGATCTCGCCGTGCCGGATCGTCAGCGAGGCTCCCGCGAGAGCCTGCGTCTCCCCGAACCTCCTGGAGATGTCGATCAGCTCGAGAGCCGGAGAGGAGTTCTTCGAAGGATGCGTCGACATCTCGCTGGAAGAACGTCCCCCTCTCAGAAATTCCCGCGGGGCACCTTCCGCGCTCCGGACTCGATCTCGCCCGTCACGCGAGCGACCTCCTCCACGACGGCCGGCGGGACTGTGCCGACCTGTGTCGGGCTCCAGACGAACGAGACGACGCCCGAGGCGAGGCCGTATCGGAGCGGCCTGCCGTCGAAGTGTCCCTCCTTCACGCGGCGTGCCGTCTCGACGAAGGCGCGGGGCATGTCGATGACCGCCGAGGCGAGGATGGCGGGGGAGAGCGCATTCTGGTCGCGGTTCGACCCGAAGACCCGGATCCGCCGGTCGGCGGCCGCACTGAAGACGCCGAGGGCGGCGTTGTCGGCGTTCTGAAAGAGGAAGTCGCACCCCTGGTCGACCAGAGCGAGCGCGGCCGCCTTGGCCGCCGCGACGTCCTCGAAGGAGCCGGTGAAGACGGTCCGGACGTCGGCGTCCGGCCGGACGTCCTTCATCCCGCCGGCGAAGGCGAGGAAGGTCGACTTGATGGAGGGGAGCTCGACGCCGCCCACCATCCCCGCCTTGCCCGTCTTTGACATCCGCCCGGCGACGAGGCCGCAGAGGTACGTCGCCTGCTCGAGCTCGAAGACGATCGGCGCGAGGTTCGGGCCGGTCCGCGAGCCCGACGTCGTCACGAAGACGGTCATCGGGTAGAGGGCCGCGACGCGCGCGGCGGCGTCCTGGAACTCGAACCCGTGCCCGATGCAGAGGTCGTATCCCCGGGCCGCGTACGAGCGGAACTGCTCCTCGAACTCGGAGGGAGACCCGACCTGGACATGGGAGACGTGCGCCCCGAGCTCCTTCTCGATGGCCTTCAGCCCTTCGTACGCTCCGGCGTTCCATCCGGCGTCCGAGATGGGCCCCGGCGTCAGGAGGGCGACGCGGAAGCCCGATGCGGCACCGGGAGGCTCGCGCTTCCCGCCACACGCGAACATCAGAAGACCGAGGGCCGCCGCCAGAAAAGCGGAGGCGGCTCGCTCAGCCCGAATCTCCTTTCTCACCTTCGAAGAATTCCCCCCGGGTCTCCGTCTCATTCTACGCAGGGCGGGGCTCGTCTAGACGCACGAGCGTCCGGCGTCGACCGCCACGACCTCCCCGGTCATCGAGCGGTTCGCCGCGATCGCGACGGCCATCGCGACGAGATCGGGGACCGACACGCGGCGCCTCAGGGGAGTTTTGCCGACGAGACGTCGGACGGTCCGAGCCGGCAGATCCTCGGGCGGGAGGACGACACCCGGAGCGAGGCCGTTGACTCGGACGCGAGGCCCGAAGGCCACGGCGAGGTTCCTGACGAGCGCGTCCACCGCCGCCTTCGCGACCGCGTGCGGAACGTGCCGGGGCCAGGCCCTGGAGGCGGCCACGTCGGAGATCAGGAGGATCGACCCTTCCGTCCGGGCAAGATGCGGCGCGGCTGCCTGCGCAAGGAAGAAAGCCGCCCTCGGGCCCACGCTGAAGGCGGCTTCCCAGTCCGATTCGGTGACGTCGGTGACGGCCTTCGTCACCCACGGGGAGGCTGCGTGGACGAGCAGATCGAGACGACCGAAGCTGGGGAGCACTTCCTCCACGAGCGCATGGGGGGCATCGGCGAGGGCGAGGTCGGCCCTGAAGGATCGGGCCTCCGCCCCGGCCTCTCGCAGCAGCCTCACCGTTTCCCTGGCGTCGACCGGGCGGCTTCTGAAGTGGACGGCGACATCGTATCCCGCCCGCCCCATCCCGAGCGCCAGCTCCCGGCCGAGGCGGTGCGCCGCGCCGGTCACGAGGGCCACGCCGGTGCTTTCTCTTGCGCGCCGCCCCGTCGCCGCTCTCATCGCCATCCCGTCTATCTCCTCCGCGGTCAAAAGGTTCCGGCCTGCCTATAATCGCAGAATTCTGACTTTGGCAGCCCGGAGGCGATCATGGCACCGAAGACGCTCGTCGACATCTTCCGGAACCTTTCCCGATTTCAGAAGCCGGACCTCCTCCTCGTCAAGAAGCACGGCGCCTGGAAACCGATCTCGACCCGGGAATTCATGGATCGGGTTCAGGCGGTCTCGTCGGCGCTCGAAGGGCTGGGCGTGAAGAACGGCGACCGGGTCGCTCTCCTATCGGAGAACTGCCCCGAGTGGGCCATCGTCGACTTCGCCTGTCAGTGCTACGGCGCCGTCCTCGTCCCGATCTTCCCGACGATGGTCGCCGAGCAGGCCCAGTACCTCCTCAAGGACTCCGGCGCGGTCGTCGCCTTCTGCTCAACGGCCGAACAGGTGGTCAAGGTTCTCGACGCCAGGGCCGCATGTCCGTCCCTGAAGAACGTCGTCCTCTTTGAGGAGGCCTCCGTCAAGGGGACGCGTCCGTTCGAAGAGGTTCTCGCAGAGGGGCGGAAGACCTTTTCGGCCGACCCGGCGGCCTTCGAGAAGAGGGCCGATGAGAGGAAGCCCGACGACCTCGCAACGCTGATCTACACATCGGGGACGACCGGCGAGCCGAAGGGGGCCATGCTGACGCAGAGCAACTTCGTCTCGAACGTCCTCGCCTGCGGTGAGCTGCTTCCGCTACTTCCGACGACTGTGGCGCTCTCGTTCCTTCCCCTCTCGCACGTGTTCGAGCGGATGGCGGAGTATCTCTACTACCACTTCGGCGTAACGATCGCCTTCGCGGAGTCGATCGACAAGCTGAAGGACAACCTCGTCGAGGTGAACCCGCACATGTTCGCCGCCGTCCCGCGCGTCTACGAGAAGGTTTACGGCCGCATTCTCGACACCGTCTCGAAGGCGCCCGCGGCTCGCCAGAAGCTCTTCTGGAAGGCCCTCGACGTCGGAAAGCAGGTCCTCACGCTTCGGGCGCAGAAGAAGACTCCCGACGTCTTCCTCGCCCTCCAGCACTTCGTCCTCGACCGCCTCGTCCTGCACAAGATCCGCTCCGCGCTCGGCATGCGATTCCGCCTCTGCATCTCGGGGGGAGCGCCTCTCTCCAAGGAGCTGGCCGAGTTCTTCTGGGCGGCGGGCGTCGAGATCTATGAGGGCTACGGGCTGACCGAGACGAGCCCGGTCATTGCCGTGAACTATACCGGCGCCTGGCGGCTCGGGACCGTGGGCCGGATCCTGCCGGGCGTGGAGTGCAGGATCGCCCCCGACGGCGAGATCTTCACGCGCGGCCCGCACGTCATGAAGGGCTACTTCGGCAAGCCCGAGGAGACTCGGGAGGCCATTGACAGCGACGGCTGGTTCCACACCGGCGACATCGGGAAGATCGACGAGGACGGCTTCCTCTCGATCACCGACCGGAAGAAGGAGATCATCGTCAACGCAAACGGGAAGAACGTGGCCCCGGCCCCCATCGAGGGCTTCCTGAAGGGGAACCCGCTCATCTCGCTGCCAGTCATCCTCGGCGATCGGCGGAAGTACCTCTCCTGCCTTCTCGTCCCGAATTTCGAGAAGCTCGGAGAATGGGCGAGGCAGAACGGACTCGGCAGCCTCGTTCCAGAGGCGCTGGTGAAGGAGCCGGCGGTCCGCGACCTCTACCAGAAGGCGATCGACGAATGGAACGCCGGGAAGTCGCACGAGCAGCAGATCATCCGGTTCGCCCTTCTGCCCCAGGACCTGTCGATCGAGGGGGGCGAGCTGACGCCGACGCTCAAGGTGAAGCGGCGGATCATTGACCGGAAGTTCAAGGCGCTCATCGACGAGCTTTACGACGAGACCGCGGCCTGAGGGCCCGGAGGGGCGAGCTCCTTGACAGGGCGAAGCGCGACGGCGTACTCTGAATGACGGCTCATTCAGTGAGCCGGGAGGGCCGATGGCGTCAGACGGATCGCCCGACCTCGAGGTGGCCCGGCGAGGGGGGAGCGGCTCGAGCTCCGTGACGGAGCCGTCGCCCGCAGGCGCCGACCCCGAGAAGCGGCAGCGGATTCTGGAGGCCGCCGTCCGCGTCTTCGGACGACGCGGCTACCACGACGCGAAGATCGCCGAGATCGCCGCTTCGGGGCGCGTGGCGGAAGGCACCGTCTATCTCTACTTTCGGAACAAGGAGCACCTCTTTGCGACCGTCTTCGACGAGAAGATGGACGAGCTCCTCGCGAGGGGGAGGGAGATCGTTGCGTCTCCGGAGGCCGCCTCCGAGAGGCTGACGCGCCTCGTCGACCTCCATCTGACCTTCTTCGCCGCAGACCGGGACCTCGCCTCGCTCTTCCAGATCGAGCTCCGGCGGAGCGCGCGGATGCTCCAGCGCGTCATCCGGTCGAAGCTCGTCGACTACTTCCGGCTCCTCGGAAACGTCCTGAAGGACGGCATCGCGAGCGGTGAGTTCCGGCCGCAGCTCTCGCCTCGCCTCGCCGTTCGCGTCCTCTTCGGCGCCGCCGACGAGATCGTCTCCGAGTGGCTCTTTTCGGGAGAGGACCCGTCTCTTCTCGTCGACGCGCGCAACCTCGTCGGGATGCTCCTTTCGGGCTTCGCCCAGCCCCATGGACAGGGGGAACCCGAGGGCCGGGTTCCCCCTGGACAACGGGGCCCCACCCCCGTCGTCCCTTCCGCGCCCGGAACCAGGAAAAACAAGGCGGAAAAGCGACCGCGTGGCCGTGGCGGGAGGAAACGCTCATGAGCCGTGCCGTCTTCGTCGTGGGCGGCGCCCGGACGGCCTTCGCCCGCGCCGGAACCGAGCTGAAGGACGTTCACGCCGCCGAGCTGGGGCGCGTGGCCGCCGTCGAAGCGATGGCCCGGGCGGGGATCGAGCCCTCGGAGGTGGACCAGACGATCCTCGGCAACATCGCGACCCCGGTGGACGCGGCGAACATCGCCCGGGTCGTCGCGCTCCGGGCCGGCATCCCGAAGGAACGGCCGGCCCACTCGGTCTCGCGCAACTGCGCTTCGGGGATCGAGTCGGTCGTCGAGGCGGCCCGCCTGATCCAGGCCGGCGAGGCGGAGGTCGTCCTCGCAGGCGGGACCGAGAGCATGTCGCAGATCCCCTTCATCTACCGGGACCGCGTCAAGGAGGCCTTCACGAAGGCTGGGATGGCGAAGAGCGCACGCGACCGGATCGCGGCCCTTGCGCGGATGCCGTGGACGGAGCTGATGAGTCCCGTCATCGGCCTGAAGGAAGGGCTGACCGATCCGATCACGAGCCTGAACATGGGGGAAACGGCCGAGGTGCTCGCAAAGGAGGGCGCCATCTCGCGGCAGGAGCAGGACGCCTTCGCGCTCCGGTCGCACCAGCGGGCCACGGCGGCCCGGGCGAGGCTGGCGGAGGAGATCGTCCCGGTGCCGATCCCGCCGGGGTACGACAGGCTCGCGCTGCTCGACAACGGCGTCAGGGAGAACCAGTCGCCCGAGGCCCTCGCCAAGCTGAGGCCGTTCTTCGACCGGAAGTACGGGACGGTGACGGCGGGCAACTCCTCGCAGATCACCGACGGCGGCGCGGTAGTCGTCGTGGCCTCGGAGGCCTTCGTGACGAAGCGGGGGCTCAGGCCGCTCGGCCGCGTCGTCTCCTGGGGCTTCGCCGGCCTCGAGCCGGAGAGGATGGGGCTCGGGCCGTCGCGCTCGACGCCCCTCGCGCTGAAGCGTGCCGGCCTCGCGATGAAGGAGATCGGCCTCGTCGAGATGAACGAGGCCTTCGCGGCACAGGTCCTGGCGAACCTCAGGGCGTTCGAGACGGATCCGGAGCTCGGCCCGATCGACGAGGAGATCCTGAACGTGAACGGTGGCGCCATCGCCCTCGGCCACCCGGTCGGATCCTCGGGGACGCGTCTCATCCTGACGCTCCTCCTGGGGATGCGGCGCCGCAACGTCTCCCGCGGCCTCGCCACGCTCTGCGTCGGCGGAGGGCAGGGCGCCTCGATTCTCCTGGAGAGTGCGTGATGTCGACCCTTCTGGAAGAGAAGCTGGTCACCGCGCCTCGCGCCTCCGGCCCGTCGTTCCGGCTCGCCGTCGAGCCCGACGGCCTCGGCGTCGTGTTCTTCGACACCCCCGGCGAAAAGGTCAACAAGTACTCGGCGGACGTCCTCAGGGAGCTCGACACGCTCCTCGACGGCCTTGCCAAGAGGGCCGACCTCAAGGCCCTTCTCCTCGTCTCGCCGAAGCCCGGCGTCTTCATCGCGGGCGCCGACGTGAACGAGATCGCGAACGCCCCTTCGGACCTCGTCGCCGAGGCCGTCCGGTTCGGCCAGAAGGTTTTCGGGAAGCTGGCGAACCTCCCTGTCCCGACGGTGGCCGCCATCGACGGCGCCTGCGTCGGCGGGGGGTGCGAGACGGCTCTCGCGATGGACTGGCGGCTGGCGTCGGACTCGAAGAAGACGTTGATCGGGCTCCCCGAGATCAGGCTCGGGATCCTGCCGGCCTGGGGCGGATGTACGCGCCTCCCGAGGGTCGTCGGCCTTGCGGGCGCCCTCGACGTCATCCTCGCCGGAAAGACCCTCGACGCACGGCGCGCGAAGCGGAAGGGACTGGTCGACGAAGTCGTCCCGCAGGCGATCCTGCTCGAGGAGGCGAAGAAGTTCGCCCGGTCGAAGTTCGGCACGTCCAAGCGTTCGAACGCCGCGCGAGACGGCGGGCCGCTCCGAGCCCGACCGGCCAGCCTGAAGGAGAAGCTCCTCGAAAGTGTCGGCCGGGGGATCGTCTTTTCGAAAGCGAAGGCGGCGGTCCTGAAGGAGACCAAAGGGCACTACCCGGCGCCGCTCACGGCGCTGGAGACGATCCGGAAGGGCTTCGGCGCTCCCCTCGCGTCGGGTCTCTCTGCAGAGATCGAGGGGGTCTCGAGGCTCGTCGGGACCCCGGTGATGAGGAACCTCGTGAACCTCTTCTTCCGGATGGAGGAGGTCAAGAAGGAGACGGGGGTGGGAAGGGGCGTCAGGCCCCGGACGGTCCGGCGAATCGGTGTCCTGGGAGCCGGCGTCATGGGAGGAGGGATCGCCCAGCTCGCCGCCGACAGGGGCTATCCCGCCCGAATGAAGGACATCAAGGCGGAGCCGCTCGCCGGCGGTTTCGCGCAGGCCGCGAAGATCTGGAAGGAGCGGGTGAAGAAGCGGAGGATGACGAAGGGGGAGTTCGCCTCCAAGATGGCGCTCCTCTCTGGCACGCTCGACTACGCCGGCTTCGCGACCTGCGAGGTGACGATCGAGGCGGTCCTCGAAAAGATGGCCGTGAAAAAGGCCGTTCTCGGCGAGTGGGAGGCCGTTGTCCCGGACACCGCCGTCTTCGCCTCGAACACCTCGACTCTTCCGATCACCGCGATGGCTTCCGATGCGAAGTGCCCCGAGCGCGTCGTCGGAATGCACTTCTTCAACCCGGTCCACAAGATGCCGCTCGTCGAGGTCATCTACGGCGGAAAGACCGCCCCCGAGGTGACCGCGACCATCTTCGATCTCGCCCGGCGGATGGGAAAGACGCCCGTCGTCGTGAAGGACGCGCCGGGCTTCCTCGTGAACCGCATCCTGGCCCCGTACCTGGGCGAGGCGGTGCGGCTCCTGCTCGAGGGCGCAGCTCCGGCGGCCGTCGACAGGGCGATCCGGGCCTTCGGAATGCCGGTCGGGCCCTTCGAGCTTCTGGACGACGTGGGGATCGACGTCGCCACGAAGGGGGCGGAGACGCTTTCGGCCGCCTGGCCGGACCGGATGCCGATCGATCCAGCATTCGAAAGGATGATTGCGGCGAAAAGGCTCGGCCGCAAGTCCGGGAAGGGCTTCTACCTCTACGAGGGGGATCACCGGCGAGGAGCCGATCCCGCCGTCTTCGCCGAGCTGGGCCTGCCTTCGCCTTCAATGAGCGTCTCCCCGTCCGAGATCGAACGACGCCTTCTCTTCCCGATGGTCAACGAGGCGGCGTTCTGCCTCGCCGACGGAATCGTCGAGAGCCCGGCGAAGCTCGACCTCGCCATGATCTTCGGTACCGGCTTCCCGCCGTTCCGCGGCGGTCTTTGCGCCTGGGCCGACACGCTCGGCGCCGGGGCGGTCGTGGACGGCCTCGAGAAGCTTGCCGCGTCGAAGGGTCCGCGGTTCGCTCCCGCACCCCTTCTCCTCGATCTCGCCCGGACAGGCAAGAGATTCATGAGCCCCGAGAGCTGAAGGAGTTCACCATGGCCAGCGTCACGCCCGCCGTCCCGGAACCGCGCGCCGCCACCGAGGTCCCGTCTTTTCTGAAGGCGCTCTTTCAGGGCGAGTTCCTCGAGGAGATGGTCTTCCCTTTCCCGGAGATTCCCGCAGACGTCAAGGAAACGGTCGCGGCCTTCAGCGATGCGTACAGTGACTTCGACGCCGCCTACCTCGATTCCGAGAAGATCGACCGGGAGCACTTCTTCCCGCGCGAGGCCGTCAAGGCGATGGGGGAGCTTGGCGTCCTCGGAATGACGATCGCGGAGGAGTACGGCGGGAGCGGCTTCGGAGCCGCCGCCTACTGCCGCATGATGGAGGTCATCGGGATCCGCGATGCCTCGGCCTCGGTCGTCGTCGGCGCCCACCAGTCGATCGGCTTCAAGCCGCTGGCTCTCTTCGGATCCGAAGAGCAGAAGAGGAAGTGGCTTCCGGACCTCGCGACCGGAAAGCTCGTCGCCGCCTTCTGTCTGACGGAGC
>JBLMYG010000213.1:0-5303 GCA_050258155.1 Acidithiobacillales bacterium | reverse complement strand
GCCCGCTCCCCATCAACCGCGAGACGACGGTCAGGGCCCAGGCGTGGATCCTCCACACGCAGATCGCCGCGGAGCTCGAGGCCGAAGCGAAGGCCGACGTCGTCTGCTGTGACCGGGCCGTCCTCGACAACTTCTGCTATCTGAAGAGGTCCGCCGCGGGCGACCCGCACGTCGAGGTCCTCGAGGAGCTGGTGAAGGCCTGGACGCCAACGTACCACCTCCTCTTCCGCGTCCCGATCGTGGAGGGCCCGCGCTTCGACGGCGTCCGCGAGACCGACGTCGCCTTCCAGCACGAGATCGACAGGCTCATCGCGGCGACGCTTCGCGAATGGAGGGTCCCGCACGTCGCTCTCGATCCGGCGGACCGCGCGCGCTGGGCGGAGCTCGTCGTCGAGATCCTCCTCCCGCACCTCCACCCGCAGGAGCTCCTCTTCCCCGAGAACGGGCCGGCCTGAGAGCCCAGAAGTTCCCCCGAAATCGCCGGAAAAGATTCCGACGAGGTCTAAGATCGTGTCTCAACAAGGAGACGTGCGACCATGACCACGACAGGAACCGACACCGCGACCCGGGTCGACGAGATCGCCGACGGCATCTTCCGACTCTCGACCTCCGTACCGCTCATGCCGGGGGGTTCTCTTTCAACCAGTACCTCGTGGCCGACGAGGAGCCGCTTCTCTTCCACACGGGGCCGCGCCGGCTCTTCCCGTCGGTGCGGGAGGCGGTCGCGCGCGTGCTGCCTCCGGAGTCGCTCCGGTACGTCGGCTTCGGCCACGTGGAGTCGGACGAGTGCGGCTCGCTGAACGACTGGCTCGCCGTGGCGCCGCAGGCCGTCCCGCTCTGCAGCCGGGTGGCGGCCATGGTTTCGGTCATGGACCTCGCGGACCGGCCGCCGCCGGCCCTCGCCGATGGTGAGACGCTCGCGCTCGGACGCCACCGCGTGACGTGGCTCGATGCCCCGCACGTGCCCCACGGCTGGGAGAACGGCTTCCTGATGGAAGAGACGACGCGCACCTTCCTCTGCGGCGACCTCTTCACACAGGCGGGCGACGGCGCCACCGCCCTGACGTCGGCCGACATCCTCGAGCCGAGCGAGGCGATGCGGAAAGGGATGGACGACGACGCACATGCTCCGTCGACGCGGAGCGTTCTGGAGCGGTTCGCGGCGCTCGCCCCGACGACCCTCGCCTGCATGCACGGAAGCGCCTGGTCGGGCGATGGAGCTTCTCTGCTCCGCGCGCTTGCGGATCGAATCGAAACGAACGATTGACGAGGCGAAGCAGGAGCTTTTCTTCTCCGAGACAGGGCCGGGTCAGACGGAGGAAGACCCCTTGACATATCAAAAAAACTAGATATATTGATGGGTATGGGAAGCGTAGCCGTCACGAGGGTCCTCACGAACGACGAGGGGCTGGAGCGCCTCGCGCGCCTCTTCCACGCCCTCTCGGACGAAACCCGGCTCCGGATCGTGGGCCGGCTCCTGGCCGGTGAGCAGTGCGTCTGCAACCTGATCGACGCCCTCGACGCGGGCCAGTCGCGGCTCTCGTTCCACCTGAAGGCGCTCAAGGACGCGGGCCTGGTGACGGACAGGCGCGACGGGCGCTGGATCCACTATTCCCTGAACCACCCGGCCCTGACCGAGATCGGCGCCTTCCTCGGCGCCCTCGCGCAGAAGGCCGGGAAAGTCTGCGGCGCAAAGTGCTGCGGGTGACCTTTTTCTTTCGGCAATCGATCAAGATTTCTTGATCAAAGCAGGAGGGCGCCATGACAGGACCGGAGATCAAGGAGATCGTGAAAGAGAAGTACGGCGAGGTAGCGCGGCGTGTCGCCGGGGGGAAGAGCGGCAGCTGCTGCGGGTCGGGGGCGGCGGAGATCCCCGGGGCCCGCGACCCCGTCACGTCCGACCTCTACGGGGCCGACGAGAAGGCGCTCCTCCCGACGGCGGCGGTGAGCGCCTCGCTCGGCTGCGGCAACCCGACGGCGCTCGCGGAGCTGAGTCCGGGGGAGACGGTCCTCGACCTCGGCTCCGGGGGAGGGATCGACGTCCTTCTCTCGGCCCGGCGGGTCGGCCCCGCGGGGAAGGCCTTCGGCCTCGACATGACGGACGAGATGGTGGATCTGGCGCGGCGGAACGCGGCCGAGGCCGGGGCGACGAACGTGGAGTTCCTGAAGGGCGAGCTGGAGGCGATTCCGCTCCCCGAGGGCTCGGTCGACGTGATCATCTCCAACTGCGTCATCAACCTCTCGGCCGACAAGGACCGCGTCCTCAAGGAGGCCTTCCGCGTCCTGAGACCGGGGGGGCGCTTCGCCGTCTCCGACATCGTCATCCGGGGCGAGGTGCCATCCGCCATCCGGCGAAGCGTGGAGCTCTGGATCGGATGCGTTGCCGGGGCGATGGAGGAAGGCGAGTACCGGGCGAAGCTCGAGAGCGCGGGCTTTCGCGAGATCGAGATCGTCCCGACGCGGATCTTCGGTTACCAGGAGGCCTGCGACCTTGCCGGGCAGGCCGGTCTCGACCTGAGCTTCATCACACCCGAAATCGACGGAAAGTTCAGGAGCGCCTTCGTGAGGGCAACAAAGCCGCTGAAAGGCTGAGCGGACCGTGAGCGACGCGGCCGCGCCGAAGCGGCTCAACTTCTTCGAGAGGTACCTGACGCTCTGGGTGGGCCTCTGCATGGTGGCCGGGGTCGCCCTCGGAAAGCTCCTCCCGGGAGCGACCGACGCCATCCGGAAGCTCGAGTTCGGCGAGGGGAGCCAGATCAACGTCGCCATCGCCGTCCTGATCTGGCTGATGGTCTACCCGATGATGCTTAAGATCGACTTCACCAGCATCGTCGGCGTCCGGAAGAAGCCGAAGGGCCTGCTCGTCACGCTCTTCGTGAACTGGCTGGTCAAGCCGTTCTCGATGGCCTTCCTCGCGTGGCTCTTCTTCAAGCACGTCTTCTCGGGCCTCATTTCGCCGGCCCTCGCGGACCAGTACATCGCCGGTGCGATCATCCTCGCCGCCGCGCCCTGCACAGCGATGGTCTTCGTCTGGTCGTACCTGACCGACGGCGACCCGGCCTACACGCTCGTCCAGGTCTCCGTGAACGACCTGATCATGCTCGTCGCCTTCGCCCCGATCGTGACGCTCCTGGTGAGTGGGGCGAGCAACCTGACGGTTCCCTTCAAGGTCCTCCTTCTGAGCGTCCTCTTCTTCATCGTCATACCGCTCGCTCTGGGAAGCGTCAGCAGGACGCTCCTGATCCGGACGAAGGGGATCGAGTGGTTCACGTCGCGCTTCCTCGCGTTCTTCCACCCGATCACCGTCATCGCGCTCCTCGCGACGCTTGTCCTCATCTTCGCCTTCCAGGCCGACAACATCCTCGGAAACTGGCTCCACGTCGTCCTCATCGCCGTCCCTCTCCTGATCCAGGTCTACTTCAACTCCGGCCTCACGTACGGCCTGATGAAGCTCCTGAAGGTGCCCCACTCCATCGCCGCGCCCGGGGCGCTCATCGGCGCAAGCAACTTCTTCGAGCTGGCCGTGGCCACGGCCATCGCGCTTTACGGGCCCGGCTCCGGGGCGGCCCTCGCCACCGTCGTCGGCGTGCTGGTGGAGGTCCCGGTCATGCTCTCCGTCTGCGCGGCGTGCAACAGGACGCGTCACTGGTTCACCGCGACGTCCCGCATGCCTTCTCTCGTGCAGCCCGCGGGAGGGAAGAGATGAAGCCGCCCGGGCTTCTGTTTCTTTGCGTGGCCAATTCGGCGCGGAGCCAGATGGCCGAAGGATGGGCCCGGGCGCGCTTCGGCGGCTCCGTGAACGTCCAGAGCGCCGGTTCGCTGCCGTCGCGCGTCAGCCCGCTCGCGATCAAGGTGATGGCCGAGATCGGGATCGACATCAAACGCCACCGGTCGAAATCGGTCGGAGAAATCGACCCGGCGACCGTGGACGTCGTCGTGACGCTCTGCGCCGAGGAGGTCTGCCCGGTCTTCCTCGGGAAGGCGAAGCGCCACCACTGGCCGCTCCCCGACCCGGCGGCGGCCGGAGACACGGACGAGGAGAGACTCGCGGCCTACCGTCGCGTGCGGGACGAGATCGGGCAGCGGGTGGACGCCTTCGAGTGGCCACGAACAGAAAGGACAGTTTCATGAGCGAGATCCCCCGCAAGAAGATCGAGATTCTCGGCCCGGGCTGCATCCGGTGCAAAGAGACCTATCGCGTCGTCCAGCATGTCGTCGAGACCGAGGGCCTGCCGTTCGACATCGTCAAGGTCGAGTCGATGGACCGGATGATCGAGCTGGGCCTCCTGGCCACGCCCGGAATCGCCATCGACGGAAAGGTCGCTTTCTCGGGGCGGATTCCGAAGACCGAGGAAGTCCGCAAGCTCCTCACGGCGATCTGATCCCCCGGGAGCGCGGCGCGTGAAAGAAAGGACGAAGCTGCTGCTGATCGTCGGGGTCTTCCTGGCGGCGTACTTCGTCCCCGTTGAGACCCCCCGGATCCAGCGGTCGTTCCTCGAAGGGCTCTTCCTCGTGAAGGAGTACGCGCGTCAGCACGTCCTCCTCTGCCTCGTGCCGGCCCTCTTCATCGCGGGGGCCATCGGACAGTTCCTGAGCCAGGCCGCCGTGATGCGTTATCTCGGCTCCCGGGCTCCCAGGCCCGTCGCCTATGGCGTCGCGTCAGTGTCGGGCTCCATCCTCGCCGTCTGTTCGTGCACCGTCCTGCCCCTCTTCGCCAGCATTTACCGGCGCGGGGCGGGGCTCGGTCCGGCGACAGCGTTCCTCTACTCGGGACCGGCGATCAACGTCCTCGCGATGATCCTGACGGCGCGCGTCCTTGGTCTCGAGCTGGGAATCGCCCGGATCGTCGGTGCCGTCGGGTTCTCGATCGTCATCGGCCTCTTGATGGCCTTCCTCTTCCGGAAGGAGGAGGCCGCGCGCGTGGCGAACGGCCCAGACCCCTTCGCGGCGGCCGGGTCCTCGGCCGCTCCGCGGCGCCGCAGCGGCCTCCAGGACGCGAGCCTGTTCGGCGCGATGGTGGCCTTCCTCGTCTTCGCGAACTGGGGATCGCCGAACCGAGAGGTGGGCCTTTTCGCGGTGATCTGGAGCATCCACTGGCCTCTCGCGGCGGCTTTCGCAGTGGCCCTGGCCTTCATGGTCGTCCGCTGGCTCGACCGGGACGAGCGCCGGGAATGGCTCCTCGGGACGTGGGAGTTCGCCAAGCAGATCCTGCCGCTTCTCTTCGGCGGGGTCCTCCTCGCCGGCTGGCTGATGGGGCGGCCGGGGAGCGGCGCGGGAATCATTCCCGACGCGGCGGTGACCTC
>JBLMYG010000212.1:0-16073 GCA_050258155.1 Acidithiobacillales bacterium | reverse complement strand
GCGGTGACGGCGACGGCCAGGGCGAGAGCTCCGCCGGAGAACCAGGCCGAGTGCGCCGTTCCCCACGGGAGGATGTGGCCGCCCGGGTTCCACCGGACGAGAAGGGCCAGAGTCGCGGCGGCCACCGCAGAGGCGAGAGCGACGACGAGAGGAAAGAAGACGAAGCCGGCCGCGAAACTGTCGAAGCCGAGCCGACGGCGGCCGACGCCGAGGGCGAGAAGGAGGACGGCTGCGATGGCGGCGAGGAGGCCGCCGGTCCGAGACCAGCTCGCGGGATAGGAGACGACCTGCTCGGACGCGACGCTCCACGCCACGAGATCCGGCGCACGCGGGCCGGGAAGCGTGCCGGTCCCGAAGTGGCGAAGGAGGGCGAGAACGGACTCGCCGGCATCCTGCAGAGTCCGGCTGTCTGGCGCCGCGCTCGGGGCGGCCGGTCCGCCGACGGCGGCGAACGAGAGAGCCGCCGCTGCGTGGCCGGGACGGCCCGCGAGAACATCGTTTCCGGCGAGGAAGACGGTGGGATGGGGCAGGCCACGGAGCGCTTCGGGGAGGAGCCATCCGTTTTCCCTGCTGGTGCCGACGAGGGCCACGGGCCCGCGGTCGGCGAGCCGCTCGAAGCTGAGGACGAGGGCAGCCCCGTATCCCGCGATCGGCACATCGGTGAGCGGGCGGGTGGCCGAGAAGACGACGATGACGTCGTTCTCCGGCCGCGGCCCGGTCAGGAAGGTCCTCAGCGCCTCGAGGATCGTCGCGACGCCCGCCGTGCCGGGCGCGGATCCGGCCGGGTCGTAAGCCGTCAGAAGGAGGATTGCGCCGGTCGGCCGCGTCCCCTTGAGACGGGCGGCGAGGCTCCGGGTCCCCGGGGCCTCCGGTTCGGGCACGAGCCCGAGGGCCGCGAGCTGCCCGGCGACATGAGCCTCGACGCCTCCCGGGGCGACTTCGGTCGTGGCCTCCGTCTGGCGGAGGGCCCGAATGGCCGAGAACTCTTTCGGAGGAGCGATCGCCCCGATCGGGACGGGGAGACGGAATGCGGAAAGAGCCAGAACGACGGCCAGGGCAATGAGAAGGAGGAGAAGGGTCCGCGCCGGCCAGGCCCTGACCTTCTCGACGTCGCCGAGGTCGGCGGTCTGCCCGTCGAGCAAGTGAAGCTCTGTCAAGCTCATCGCGAGCCTCCCTCGGGCGAGGAGGGAACCGTTCGCCCTCTCGAAGATGGTCCCGGACGGGCCGGGAGCGCGAGATGCCGATGGATCAGGCGCCCGGGCTTCGCCTCAGTCCGGCCACGTGGCGAGCACCGACTCCACGACGCGGCGCGACAGGGCGTGATAGCGGGGCCGGGCCTCGCCGTAAATGGCGCGGCCGAGCGCCCGCGTCCGCACGGAGCCGCCCATCGCGGTGAAGAGCGGCCTGAGGTATTTCATCCGGCCGACCGTCAGAAGGACCTCGCGAAGCCGGGCGAAAGCCGGCTCGTAATCCGACGCCGCGGCGATCGTCAGCCATTCCACGAGGAGCTCGTAATTTCCCTGGCCGGCGAGGCGGAACGCCCCGTCGAGCCAGGCGCACGATTCGGCGGGCATCGGGCGAGGGAGATGCTGCAGGTAGACGAGCGTCTCGGAAGGGCTCCAGCCGGCGAGGCTGGCAGCGCCCGGACGCGCACCTCCGGCGAAGCTCTCCGCCATCTGCGTCAGCTCCTCGAGGCGCGGCGAGCGGAAGACCGGTGCATTGGCCGGAAGGCCGGTGGCCCGGAGCCACTCGTCCGCCCCGATGGACGCTCCGACGCCCGGGAGCTTCTGGTCGAGAAAGGCCTGAAAGGTCTCGGAGGTGATCGAGGTGAAGCGGAAGCGGACGATGTAGTCGGCGAGGAACCGGTCGAACCTTTCACGACCGGCCGTCCGTTCCAGAAGGGCGAAGAAGCGCGCCCCTTTCTCGTACGGGATCGAGGAATAGGCGTCGTCGGGGTCGACGCCGGCCAGATCCGTCCGGAGCTTCGTCAGCGGCGAGTCGGCGCCGATCCGCTCGAAGGCCTTCCGGAGCGCCGTCTCGCCGATCGCCCAGGCGAGGACCGCCGCTCCTTCGCCGTGGAGGGCCTCGAGGATCCGCCGCTCGGCCCAGGTCGTCGCCCCTTCGTTGAGCCAGAAGTGGTCCATCGTCGCGTTCGTGACGAGGTTCCCCGTCCAGGAGTGGGCGAGCTCGTGCGCCACGACGTCCACGAGCGAGCGGTCGCCGGCGATGACCGTCGGCGTCAGGAACGTCATCCGGGGGTTCTCCATCCCGCCGTACGGGAACGAGGGGGGGAGGACGAGAAGGTCGTACCGGTCCCACGGATACGGCCCGAAGAGCTGCTCGGCCGTCCGGACCATCTCCTCGACCCCGGCGAACTCGAAGGAGGCCTTCTCGACGACCTCCGGCTCGGCGTGGACCCGCGAGCGGGGCGAGAGGTCGCGTGCGTCGAGCCGCCCCGCCGCGAGGGCGAAGAGATACGGCGGGACGGGCTGCGGCATCTCGAAAAGGAACGTTCTCGTGCCGGGGCGCGGACCGGGACGGTCTCCGGCCGGACCTGCCGACATGACGGCGGAGAGCGCCTCGGGCACGGTCACGGCCGCCCGGTACGTGAGGCGGATGGCCGGGGTGTCCTGGACCGGGATCACCGTCCGGGCGTGGATCGCCTGGCACTGGCTGTAGAGAAACGGCTGGGTCCCGCCCGCGGTCTGCGCCGGGTCGAGCCACTGGAGGGCCACGGCCTCAGGCGACGTCTCGTACCGGATCGCGACGCGTCGGGTCCCCGAGGGGAGCGAGAGCGTCAGCTTTCGGCCCAGGACCGGCTCTTCCTCCGAGAGTGCCTGCGGCACGTCGGCACCGTTCTCCGTCCGGACGGAGCGAATCGTCAGCCCTTTCGTGTCGAGATCGAGATCCCCCTCTCCCGGGGCCTCGAGCGAGAGGACCACAGCACCTGAGACGACCCGCCGCTCGAAATCGAGGTCGAGGTCCAGGTCGAGGTGGCGGACGCGCGGCTGACTGCCTTCGGCGAACGAATGCGGATCGAGACGGCTCATGGCTCCGAATTCTCCTCCCCTCACCGGCTGTCTCATCGACGGGACCTCTTCATCAGCCCGGAAACAGGAGGGCGGCGGCCCCGGCCGCGGTCAGCCCTCCGAGGCCCGCAAGAGCGATCCGGCGGAAGGTGCCGCGCCCGAGCGCCGCGACGAGGGCGAGCTTGAAGATCGTGTTCGCGAGGGTCCCGATGCCGAGGGCGCGGGCTGCGACGGGGACCAGTGACGGGTCGCTCCCGAGTTTTGCCATCGAGAAGGTGAGCGCATCGGCGTCCGTCAGCCCGACGAGGGCCGACGAGACGAAGACGCCCGCCGCGCCGAACCGGCCCTGGACCCAGTGCATCAGGTAGAGGACCGCCTGGAAGGCGAGGGCCATCGTCAGCGCCGAGACGAAACGGAGCGGGTTCGCCGGCACGGCGGCGCCTTCTGCAGTGCCGGCGAAGCGCCGAACGAAGACGAGAAGGAGGGCGACGCCCGCGGCCAGCGGCGGCAGGGCGAAGCGGAGCGCGGCGATGCCGACCCCGGGATTGAGCGCCATGGAGAGGACGAGAACGCGGACGTAAAGGATGCTGCAGGCTGCCAGGACCCCCAGGGCCAGAGCACCCCCCAGCTGCGGGCTCTTCGCGCTCTCCCGCGAGAAGTTCAAGGTGACGGGCGTCGAGGAGATGAGCCCGCCGAGAAGCCCGGAGACGCCGTAGCCCTTAGCCGGCCCCGCGACGCGAAGAGCGATGAAGCTCGCGAAGGAGAGCCCCGAGAAGAGGAGGACGAGTGACCAGATCTCGCGAGGCTTGACGCCCGGAGCCGGGCCGAAGGGCCCCTCGGGGAGGAGCGGAAGGACGACGAGGGCGAGGACCGCGAAGCGCATTCCGGCCGACAGCTCGGCGGAGCGGATCCGGAAGACCAGGTCGTGGATCCGGCTCTTCTCGAGAAGGACGAGGGCCGTCGCCACGGAAAGGCCCGAGGCCAGCGCGAGCCAGCCGAAGCCGGCGAAAGCTCCCGCGCCGATCACGACGAGCGCGGCGACCTCGGTCGTCGCGTCGACCGCCCCGTGCCTCGAGACAGCCACGTAGCCGACGACGACCAGCGCTGCCGTGCCCGCCGCGAGAGCGAATGCGGCTCCGGCGAACCCGGACAGCGAGAGCTCGGCGGCGATCGCTCCGAGGACGGCGAGGAGGAGAAAAGTCCGGACCCCCGCGAGGCGCTGAGGGAGCCCGCGCGTCTTGACACTCCACTCCCTCTCCACGCCGACGGCGAGACCGGCCAGCGCAGCCACCGCAAGCCGGAGGGCCATCTCCGGCAGTGGGACGGGCGGCATCGGCGGGTCTGATTCAGGATCCGGGCCAGCGGGGACGGAGAGCCGCAGGGACCGCAGCGGTAGAGTCTCCCGTTCAGCGGCCTGCGGCCGGCTCGGGCTTCTCGAGGCCGAACTTCTCGATCCGGTAGCGGATCTGGTCCCGGTTCAGGTGGAGAAGGCGTGCGGCCTGCGTCTGGTTTCCGCTCGTCCGCTGGAGCGCCTGGACGAGGAGGTCCCGCTCCAGCTCCTCGAGGTCGATCCCGCCCGGCGGGAGGCGGAAGGCGTCGGCCGCCGCGACGGCGAGACCGCGGAGCGGGAAGTCGCCCGGCACGAGGCGCTCCTCCTCGGCGAGGAGAACCGCCCGTTCGACGGCGTTCTTCAACTCGCGGACGTTACCCGGCCAGCTGTAGGCCTCGAGGTGCCGGACGGCCTCCGAGGTCAGCCCCCAGACCCCCTTCTTGAACTCGCGCGCGAACTGCGCCACGAAGTGCGAGGCGAGGACCGCCACGTCGCCGGTCCTTTCGCGGAGCGGAGGGAGCGTCACGGGGAGGACCTGAAGGCGGTAGTAGAGGTCGTCCCGGAAGCGCCCGGACCGGACGGACTCCTCGAGATTGCGGTTCGTGGCGGCCACGACCCGGACGTCGACGCGGAGGTCCGCGGTGCCGCCGACCCGCCGGAAGGTCTTCTCCTCGAGGAAGCGGAGGAGCTTCGCCTGGAGCGCGGGGGTCATCTCGGCGATCTCGTCGAGAAAGACGGTGCCGCCGTCCGCCTGCTCGAGGAGCCCCGGCTTCTGGTGCTTGGCGTCGGTGAAAGCGCCCCGCTCGTGACCGAACAGCTCGCTCTCGAGGAGCGACTCGGGAAGCGCGGAGCAGGTGATGTTCTGGAAGACGCCCTCGGCCCGGTCGCTCTCGTAGTGGAGCACCTTGGCGGCGAGGTCCTTGCCGGTGCCGCTCTCGCCCGTCAGGAGGATCGTGGAGGCGGGGGAGAGGGCGATCTTCCGGAGGAGGTCCTTGACGGTGCGCATCGCCGGCGACTCGCCGATGATCCGGTCGAACGAGAAGGGAGCCGACTCCTTCGCCTTCAGGCTCTTCACCTCGCGGCGGAGACGGGTCGTCTCCAGGGCCTTTTCCACGTAGTGAAGAAGCTCGTCGAGGTCGATCGGCTTGTTCAGGTAGTGCCAGGCGCCGCGCTTCATCGCCTCGACGGCGTTCTCGACGGTGGCGAGGGCCGTGATCAGGATGACGAGCGTGTCGGGGTGGCGCTCGCGGATCCGGCGCAGCACGTCGAGGCCGTCGAGGTCCGGAAGCTTGACGTCGAGAAGGACGAGGTCGACTCCTTCGTCGACGAGGAAGAGCCCCTCCGTCCCGGTTTCCGCATCGACGACCGCGTAGCCCGACTCCTCGAGCCGCTCGCGCAGGGTCCAGCGGATCAGCTTCTCGTCGTCGACGACGAGGATTCGGGAGCGGGGCACGGGGACATTATCCCGTGGGGAGCGCGGTCCCGGCCGCCCAGGTCACCAGATCGTCGAGATCGAACGGCTTCTCGAAGGTCGGCCAGCCTTGAGAGCGGGGAGCCACCGCCTCTCGCGCGGCCGATCCCATCAGGACGACGCGGCACTCCGGGTGCGCGAGCGAGAGGCGCGCTGCGAGAGCCGTTCCCAGGGCGTCCGGGAGTGACGCGGCCACCAGGGCGAGGTCCACGGGGCGGCCCGCGGCGACCGCAAGCCCCGCCGTCCCGGAGTCGGCCTCGAGCACCTCCCACCCCGCGCCCCGGAACTTCTCGCGGAGGGACCAGCGGAGGAGACGGTCGTCCTCGACGACGAGGAGCGCCGGCTTTCGCTGGGCGGGAGTTACGGGCATCGGCACAAGCTTCTCTGGCTCCTTCCTCGTGCACGATCCGTACCGGCCCGGGTACCATCGGTACGGAACTCCCGTGGGCGACCACCGAACGGCCTTCGGCTCTCTTTTTCGCCCGGCGGTTGCCGGCGTTGCCGGGATCGTGCTGATGGGGGCCGTCTTCGTTCTCGAGCTCGTGACGCCCCTCGGCTCCGTGGGCGCCGTCCTTTACGTGGTCCCGGTCTTGCTCGGCCTCTGGGTGCCGGGAGCGCGGTATGCCCTCTCGTGCGCCTCGGCAGCCACCATCTTCATCCTCCTGGATTTCGTCCTCTCGCCAGGGACCGCCACGCCCGTCGGCGTCAGCCTCCTGAGGCGCGCGGTCACCGTGGGGGTTCTCTGGGTCCTGGCGGCCGCCATCGCCTGGCGAAAGCGGCGCGACGCCGTGATCGAGCACCTCTCGGCCATCGTCGAATCGTCCGACGACGCGATCCTCGGGACGACGCCCGACGGGGTCGTCACCAGCCTCAACGCGGCCGCCGAGCGGCTCTTCGGCGTCGCGGCCGCCGACGTGGTCGGACGCCGCATCGAGCACCTCCTCCCGGATGCGGCCCGCGAGTGGCAGGAGTTCCTCGGTCGGATCGGCGATGGAGAGACGCTCGAGCACGTGGAGGTTCGGCGGGTACGCCACGACGCGAGCGAGATCTGGGTCTCGCTCCTGGTCTCCCCCGTTCGCGACCAGGACGGGCAAATCGCTGGCGCTTCGGCCATCGCCCACGACATCTCGGAGCGGAAGGCCGCCGAGGAGCGACTCGCGCTCGTCCTCCGGAACGCGCCGATCCTGCTCCTTCGCCTCGACGCCGAGGGTCGGATCGCCCTCGCCGAAGGGCAGCCTCTCGCCGCGCTCGGCCTCGCCCCGGCCGACCTCGTCGGGAAGCCGGTCGTGGCTCTGTTCGGCCAGGAGGAGTGGGTCGTCGAGCAGACGCGGCGCGTTCTCGCGGGCGAGGCTCTCACGGCGGCGGGACGGGCGGCCGGGCGCTTCTGGGAGAACCACTACGTCCCGCTTCACGGTCCCGGGGGCGCCGTCTCGGGAGCGGTCGCCGTGTCGGTCGACGTGACGGAGCGGACGGAGGCCGAGGAGAAGCTGGTCCGGCAGGAGGCCCTCGCGCGTCTCGGCACGATGGCGGCCGTCGTGGCCCACGAGGTGAAGAACCCTCTGGCGGGGATCGGCGGCGCCATACAGATCCTTCGGGACCGGCTCCCCCCCGGCGCCGCCGACCGGGAGATCCTTGGGGAGATCCTGGAACGGCTGAAGGGGCTGAACGCCCTCGTCCGGGACCTCCTCGATTTCGCGCGGCCCCGCGCGCCCCGGTTCGCCCCCCTCTCCCTCGCGACGACGCTCCGCGAGACGGCTTCGCTCCTCGCCACGGATCCGGCCTTCGCCGACCTGGTCGTCGAGATCGAAGGGCCGGACCCGACGATCGTCGGCGACCTGGACTTCCTCCGCGACGTCTTCCACAACCTGCTGCTCAACGGGGCGCAGGCGACGGGCGGAAGAGGGCCGCTCCGCGTGTCGATCGCGGAGGAGCAGGGGCGGGCCCGCGTCGTCGTCCGCGACGGCGGGCCGGGGATACCGGCGGAGCTCTCCGAAAGGGTCTTCGAGCCCTTCTTCACCACGAAGCACCGGGGAACGGGGCTGGGGCTCTCGATCGCGCGCCGCCTCGTGGAGGCGCACGGCGGGACCCTGACACTCTCCTCGCCTGCGGGCGGCGGGACGTCGGCGGTGGTGGAGCTGCCGGTCTCCCCTGCGCCCGGCGCGAGGCGCTAGGCGATCGCGCCTTCCGGAACGCCGACGATGCCGGCGGAGGCTGGCGGCATCGAGGGGCGCGCCGGTCCGCGCACCCAGGCCCTCCGGTAGGCGAGCGAGACCGCCTCCAGCTTCGAGTGGACGTCCAGCTTCGCCAGGATGTTCTGGACGTGGTTGCGGACGGTCACCGAGCTGATGTGAAGCTCGCGCGCGACTTCCTTGTTCTGGAGGCCCGTGGCGATCAGCTCGAGGATCTCGCGCTCACGGCACGTGAGGGGAGGGCGATCCGGGACGGCGAGCCGTAGTGGACTGGCGGGGGCGAAGGGCTGCGGGGTGGAAGAGGAGGAGTTCATCGCCGCCCTGGCGGTCGGCGATGGCGAGTGCTCGTCGAGAGCCTGGAGGATGTGAACGACAGTGAAGAGGTGGCTGCGCCGTCCCGGGATCTTCAAAAGGGTGACGCTCATCCCGCGCTGTCCGTGGGCGAAGAAGTCCCTTTCGCGGAAGACGCGATGCGCCCTCCGGCCGAGAACCTCGTCCGGCTCCCGGCTGAGGAGACGGGCCGCTCCCGGGTTCCAGAAGACGATCCGGTCGTCCTGGTCGGTTGCGAACGCCGGCGGGCTGCCCTCGGCGAGAGCTCGCAGGATCTCCCGCCTCTGGGTCGCGTCGTAGGTCTCGGTGGTCATGAGCGTCACCCTCCCTTCGCCGATGTCGAAAAGGGGGCAAATGCGATGCCAACGCATCAGGCGCCCGCCGGCCGTTCCGCGGGCCGGAAGTTGGGGCATTTCCCGGAGCCCGTGGGGTTTTTCCCCACCGTGAGACATCTGCATCACGGACTCGGAAGGAGGGCCGGACCTAACCTCAAACCGTGGTGCCTCTCCCGTTCGGCCCCTCCGTCCCGCAGCGTCTCAGCCGGCGCGAAGCGATCGAGACGCTTCGGCGGCACCTCCTCTCCCTCACCGACGAGCAGCACTCGATCTGCCAGGTGGCGAGCGAGCACGGGATCTTCTGCGGTGGGTTCCGCCGCTTCCCGGACCCCGAGTTCCGGGAGCGGTTTCACGGCCTCGTGTCGCTGCGCGATGGGCTCACCCGCTCGCAGCGCGAGTACCTAGCGAACACCTGGCAGCTCGCGCGGCAGATCCTCCAGAACGTCGGCCTCGCATGCGACGCGCAGGCCGAGACCCACGACACCTGCGGCGGGTGGGACGACTTCTCGAACGAGGACCTCGCGCGTTTCCTGAGGGAGCTCCTGGCGGCCGACGTGGTCGTCGTCCCCGAGCTTACGCCGGCCACGATCCCCTGACCGCACGACCCTGAATCCCCTGCATCATTCCGCTCTCGAGGGCGGAGTAGCATCGTCCGGCGCGCGCCGAGCGCGCGAGGAGAGACGCTTGCTGAAGCCCGTCGAGCTGGAGATCGAGCTGTTCTGCCGCGGAATGCGGGTCGACCCTGCGGCGCACGTCGAGGAGGCGGCCCGGAGGATCGCCCGGACGCGCGCAGGGCTCGGGTCGGGGCTGGAGCTGGTTCTCCCTTCCCCGAAGAAGAAGATCTGGGTCAACGTTCCCGTCATCGAGAGCTTCACCGAGACGTCGCCCTTCGTCCTGACGCGCAGCGCCCGTGACTTCGCTCTGGCCGACGAACGCGACGGCTCGATCTACCCCGTGGAGGTCCCGCCCGAGCCGGACTGGTACTCGTGGCAGACCACGGCGGGAACGCCGATGAGCCGCGTCGGGGTCCTGCAGGGGACGTATCTCGGCATCTACGTCTCGAACGCCTGTCTCTACTGGTCGATCCCCGCGCAGCCCGCCTGCAAGTTCTGCACGACGGGAAGGAACGTCGGCGAGGCCGAGGAATCCCGGAAGAAGGTCGAGGACGTCGTCGAGACGGCGCTCGCGGCCCGCGACCATTCGGGCTCCCTCTTCACGCACCTCAACACCGGCTACCACTTCGAGGACAAGGAGGGGCTCGAGGCGCTGCACGGCCTCCGCCAGTGCGAGCCCTTCGTCCGCGCCATCCGCCAGCGCGTCGGCGGCTTCATCGGAGTGCAGGCCGTTCCCGTCCCGAAGGCCCTCTATCGCGAGTTCGACGATCTCATCGAAGCCGGGACGGACCACTTCTCCTTCTGCTACGAGTTCGAGGATCCGGAGGTCTTCGCGAGGATCTGCCCGGGAAAGGCGCAGACGCTCGGGCAGAAGAGCTTCTTCGACGCGATGGAGTACACGTCGAAGCGGCTCGGCGCCGGGAAGACGTCGGGGGAGATCATCGCGGGGCCCGAGCCGGTCGCGGCGACGAAGCGGGGCATCGACCGGATCGTCAGCGCGGGCGCCTTCCCGACCGTCTGCATCTTCCGGCCGACCGTCGGGAGCGAGATGGAGACCGTGCCGCCCCCGGATCCCGAGGCGATGAAGGAGGTCTTCGCCCACCTCTGGCAGGCCGTGAGGCGGGCCGGGCTCCCCGTCGGAGTCTTTCCCGAGATCCAGGTCTCGCTGGTCGTCCAGCCGGAGGAGACGGCCGATCTCGTCCCGCCCTCGCTCTCGTCGAAGCTCTACGAGGCGAAGCTCGCGGCGATCCGGGCCCTCGCACGCCCCTACGTCTGGTGGAAGCGCCGACCGCGGGGGGCCTAGGGGGCCCTCTCCGTCCGCATCATTGCCGGGGGGCCGGAATGGCGATAAAGAGCCTTTCCGGATGACCCCGGTCATACGTTCCTCGAAGCTCCTCGGAAATGCTCCGTCGGTGCGGATTCCGGTCCGGCTCCCCGACCTTCTCCACTGGAAAAACCAGGTCAAGTGCCAGGCGGGCTGTCCGGTTTCGACGGACGCGGGGCGGTATGTTCAGCTCATCGCCGAACGGCGCGACGAGGAGGCTTTCCTCGTGGCCCGCTCTCCGAACCCCTTCGCTTCCGTCTGCGGCCGGGTCTGCGCCGCGCCGTGCGAGGACGCGTGCCGCCGGGGCTCGATCGACGCACCGATCTCCATCAGGGCGCTGAAGCGGTTCGTCACGGAAAAGTACGGTGTCGAGTCGATCCACCCCGACACGCAGGACCGGCTCCTCGCAGAGCCCATCCAAGAGGGCAACAGGTACGCCGGGCATCTCCCGCTCCATCCCGCGGACAATGCAGCGAAGGCAAGCTCCGACGAGAAATTCTCAGAAAGGAATACAGACAGAGGCGCCGCTGGCGGACCGGCCCGCCTCGCGAGCGACGCCGGGCGCGGTTTCTCCTATTCACCTTCTAAGAAAATCCCCGGTCTTCCGGCGTCTCCTTCCGCTCGAAAGGTCGCGGTCATCGGGTCGGGTCCGGCGGGGCTGTCGGCCGCGCACGACCTTGCCCTTCTCGGCTATGACGTCACGGTCTTCGAGGCGACGGAGGAGCCGGGTGGCGCGATGCGCTTCGGCATCCCCGAGTACCGCCTTCCACGGACGCTCCTCCGCGAGGAGATCGACAAGATCCTCTCGCTCGGCGTCACGCTGAAGCTGAACGCCCCGCTCACGCCGTCCTACGGGCTCGCCGATCTTCGGAGAGAGGGCTTTCGGGCCGTCTTTCTCTCGGTCGGGGTCACAAAGGGGCGCGACCTCGCGATCGAAGGAGTCGAGCTCCCCGGCGTCGTGAAGGCGATCGACTACCTCCTGAACGTCAACCGCGGCCGCCGGCCTGACCTCGGGAAGAAGGTCGTCATCATCGGAGGCGGCTTTGTCGCCTTCGACGCGGCGAGGACCGCTCTCCGACTCTCTCGGGAGGAGGAGATCGACGCCCTCGAGCGGGGCGAGACCGGCGCCGTCAAGGAAGCTCTCGACTCGGCGCGCGCGGCTCTCCGGGGCGGGGCGGCCGAGCTGACGATCGTCTCCCTCGAGAACTTCGAGGAGATGCCCGTCCTCAGGACGACGCAGGGGCACGAGGAGTTCGAGGAGTCGAAGAAGGAGGGGATCCGGTTCCTCCCGCGGCGCGGACCGAAGCGGTTTCTCGGAGGGTCCGGCCTCCTCGCCGTCGAGCTGAAGAAGGTCCTCTCCGTATTCGACGCGAGCGGGCGCTTCTCGCCGACGTACGACGAGACCGACGTCGTGTCCCTCGAGGCCTCGGCCTGCATCCTGGCCATCGGCCAGCGGACCGACCTCTCGTTCCTCACCCCCGCGGACGGGATCGAGCTCTCGCGGGGCGGCACGGTGAAGGTGAACGCCGAGACGCTCGCGACGACGGCCCCCGGCGTCTTTGCGGGCGGCGACGTCGCCTTCGGCCCGCGGAACCTGATCGAGGCGGTCGCCAACGGAAAGCGGGCCGCCCGCTCCATTCATGAGTATCTTGCGGCGGACCGCGCCCGGATCGGGGCCCGCCTCTCGATCGAGAAGCTCCCGACGCGGGCCTACCGGATGATCGCCGGCTTCGAGCTGCCGGACCGCGTGCCGCCGCCGACCCTCGATGTCGACCGGAGGACCGGGATCGCAGAGGTCGAGACGGGCTACGGCGAGGCCGAGGCGCGAACGCAGGCGGCCCGCTGCCTCGTCTGCCACGTCCAGACGATCTACGACCCGGAGGCGTGCGTCCTCTGCAGCCGCTGCGTCGACGTCTGCCCCGAGTACTGCCTGGCCATCGTCCCCTTCGACGAGCTCGACCTTCCCGCTGACCAGCGGGCCGAGCTGGAGAGGAGGGCCGGCGCCGGCGACCTGCCTCTCTCCGCGATGGTGAAGGACGACGAGAAGTGCATCCGGTGCGGTCTCTGCGCCATCCGCTGTCCGACCGACGCCATGACGATGGAACGGTTCTCGATCACGGAGGAATTCACATCCGGAAAGGAAGCTGTATGACGGAACCGACCAATCGGCGGGATCTCGTCCTCAGGCTTGGCTTCGGGGCCGGCGTCGCGGCGCTGGCCGGGCAGACGGTCGCCTCGCTCCGGTCGCTCGTGCCGAACGTCTCCTACGACGCTCCCACGACGGTGAAGATCGGGCCGCCGCTCGACTTCCCCGACGGGCTGAAGTTCCTTCCGGACCAGAGGCTCTTCGTCTTCCGCGAGGGGAGAACCTTCCACGCCGTTTCGGCCGTCTGCACGCACCTCGGCTGCACCGTCCGGGCCGAGGCGCTCCCGCGTCCCGAGGAGCGGACGGTGGAAGGCGTCTCGCTCCGGCTGACGCATCGCTTCCTCTGTCCCTGCCACGGCTCGAGGTACGACGGCGACGGGACGAACGTCGCCGGGCCGGCGCCGCGCCCGCTGGCCTGGTACCACCTCTCGATCGCTCCGGACGACGGCCAGCTCGTCGTGAACCTCGCCCGGGAGGTCCCGCACGACTTCCGGTTCACGCTGGCGTGAGGCCGAGATGAAGCTGCTCGCAAGACTCCGTTCGGAAGAGCCCTCCGCCCCCGGCGTCCACCCGAAGCCCTTCTGGAGCTTCCGGCCCAGATCGGACCGGGAGGCGGGGGACGCCGTCGTGTCGAACTTCCTCCTCCACTGGTTTCCCGCCAAGACCTACAAGCCGTCGCTCGACTGGAGCTACTCGTTCTGGCTGGGGACGGCCGCGGCGGCCCTGCTCCTCCTTCTGACGCTCTCCGGGCTCCCGCTTCTCCTCCTCTACATCCCGTCGGTCGAGCGGGCGTACGGCTCGGTCAAGGACATCGAGTACGTCGTCACCTTCGGAAAGTGGATCCGCGCCGTCCACCGGATCTCGGCCCACCTCATGGTGGCGGTCGTCTTCCTCCATCTCGTCCGCGTCTTCCTGACGGGGGCCTACAAGAACGGAAGCGGGCGAGGCCAGAAGCGCCAGTGGAACTGGGTGATCGGGGTCGCCATGCTCCTCCTCACCCTCTTCCTCTCCTTCACCGGCTACCTCCTCCCCTGGGACCAGCTCGCCTACTGGGCCGTCACGGTCGGCACGAACATCGCGAGCTCGATCCCGCTCGTCGGGCCGAAGATCCGCGAGCTCCTCCTTGGCGGCCGGACGATCGACCAGGGGACGCTCCTCCGCTTTTACGTCCTCCACTGCATCCTCCTGCCCGGGGGGCTCGGAGTCCTCTTCGCGTATCACATGTGGCGCGTCCGGAAGGACGGGGGGCTCGCGAAGGCTGACCGCCAGGCGCTCCTGAGTGAAGCCATCGCCACCGAGGCCGTCCCGACCAAGACCTACACGCTCCTCGGCGTGGCCCGCGGAACGGCCCCGACGATCCGGACGGCCTCGCTCGAGGCGCCCGACCTGACCGTCAACGCCGTGAGCGACCTCGTCCGCCGGATCGCCATCGTCGTTCTCGGCACCATCGCCGTCGTCGGGATGCTGGCGGTCTTCGTCCCATCGCCGCTCGAGGAGCCGGCCAACGCCCTCGTGACGCCGAACCCTGCGAAGGCCCCCTGGTACTTCCTCTGGCTCCAGGAGATCGTCACGATCACGACCGTCAGGATCGGAAAGTTCACGATCAACGGCGCCTTTCTCGGCGGCGTCATCCTGCCGGCGATCCTCGTCGGCCTCGCGACGTTCTGGCCGTGGCTGGACCGGAGCGCCGCGGCATCGGCGGGCACCTGGTTCGCCTCGGATCGGAAGAAGCAGAATGCCGTCTTCCTCGCGATCTGCCTCGTCATCGTCCTTCTGACCGTGGTCGGGACCTTCCTGCGCGGCCCCTACTGGCATTTCTACTGGCCGTGGCAGGCGTGGCCCGAGATCCCGACGAGGATCTGAGATGGAGAAGCGCACGGACAGCCCCTATCCCCAACGCGACCGGCCGGTCCTCGCCGTCGTCGGTCTCCTCCTGATCGTCTCGACCATCCTCTTCGCCTGGAGCGACCGCCGCCACGACTGGCGCTGGTACCAGGCCGAGTTCCGGAGGATGGTGGCGGCGAAGTACGGCGCCGAGAAGGCGAGATCGGTCCCCTCCGGCATGCAGCAGGTCTGGGTGAAGGATCTCGGCAACGCCGACCGCTGCATCACCTGCCACCAGGCCGTCCTCTGGAAGGGCTTCGAGACGGCGGACGAACCGTTCCGGACGCACCCGGCTGGGCCGCTCCGGACCCACGCCGTCGAGAAGTACGGCTGCACGTCGTGCCACGGCGGACAGGGGTACTCCGTCGACGAGGAGACGGCCCATGGCCCCGTCCCCCACTGGGAGGAGCCACTCCTCGGGAAGAGCCTCGGGGAGGCCTACTCGATCGTCGACGACAAGAAGGCCCTCATCCAGATGAAGTGCAACGTCTGCCACCGTTACGACCGGGAGACGGCGGGGGCCGACTTCATCAACCACGCCAAGGGGCTCGTCAGCCAGAAGGGGTGCCGGGCCTGTCACGTCATCAACGGGCGGGGGGGGACGATCGGACCCGACCTGACGTGGGAAGGAGACAAGGCCGCCGAGCAGTTCGACATGAGCCGCCTCAGCGGCCAGCGGACCGCCTTTGCGTGGCACGTGGCGCACCTGAAGGAGCCGAAGGCGCTCTCCCCCGACACCGTGATGCCCAACTTCAACTTCACCACCAAGGACGCGCAATCCCTCGCGATGCTCGTCATGTCGTGGCGACACGCCCCGGTTCCGGTCGAGTTCCGCCCGGGCGTCGCGACGACCGAGCCCCAGACCCCCGAGGAGATCGCCGAAGAGCAGCGGATGAAGAGCGGTCCGGGAGCCTGGTTCGTGAAGACCGGCTGCTTCATCTGCCACAACATCTCCTCGCTCGGCGTAAAGAGCCCGGCCCAGATCGGGCCCGACCTCTCGATGGCCGTGGAGGACGTCCAGAGCCGCTTCGGCAGGACCCTGGACGACTTCCTGAAGAGCCCGACCGGGACGATGTCGGTCGTCCTGTCGCGGCAGATCGTCCTGACCGACGCGGAAAAGGAGGTCGCGATTCAGAAGGTGCGCGAGGCCTACGCCGAATACCAGAAGCAGAAAGCTGCGGCGGGGAAAGGAGCCCCCACGCAGGCGGGGAAGGGTCCGGCAGCCGCGCGCTGAAGCCGCCGATCCAGACCATGACGTCCAGACGAGACAAGGGAGGAGAGAGTATGAAGAGAACCAAGAGCATCCTGAGCTGGGGGGCGGTGGCGGCGATCCTCGTCGCCGGCGTCCTCCTCGGCCGCTGCGCCCCGAGCGGGCCGAGGGGGGCCAGGAAGGCGGGCGCGGAGGCGAAGAGCGACATCGC
>JBLMYG010000211.1:0-5427 GCA_050258155.1 Acidithiobacillales bacterium | reverse complement strand
TCGCCGCGGCGCAGATCCTGAAGGAGATGAAGGAGAAGCTGGTTCCCGCTCCTTCGGCGGACGACGTGATCCGGCGAGTCGTTTCCGGCGAGGCCGACGTCGGCATCGTTCCGGCGTCGCTGGCCGGCGCACCCGGCCTCGCGTCCTGCCCGGTCGATCCCACACTTCACGAGCCGCTGAAGGTGACAGCCGGAGTCGTCTCGTCCTCCCTCCGGAAGGACGCGGCGCGTCGCGTCCTCGATCTCCTTTCGGCGCCGGGAACGCTCGAGACCTGGAAGCGTTTCGGGTTCACGGCGCCTTGAGGCCGGCTGCGGGGGCCTAGGACTCCGGCGGCTTTTCTGGGGGCTCGGAGACGAGGCGGGACCCGATCTTGTGGACGCGGTCCGTCAGGCTTCCCGGGCGGATGTGGAGATCCGAGCGGGAGAGATCGCCCACCGGCACGCCGAGTTCGACATCGAGGCTGGCGGACTTGGAGAGGCCGAGCTTCTGGCTGGCATAGACGCTCCGGTGGCCCACGATGAGGAAAGCCGTCCCGGCGCAGAGGGCGGCGTAAACGCCGATCGAGGCCGGCAGGAGCTCCATCCCCATGACCGCCGCGGCGATGGGCGTGTTCGCGGCCGCCGCCACGACCCCGACGAAACCGAAGGCCCCGAAGATCCCGGGGGGAAGGTGCATCAGGTTGGCCAGCGCGACTCCGCTCGTGGCGCCGAGGAAGAAGAGAGGCGTGACGATGCCCCCGCTCCCCCCCGTCTCGAGGGTGACCGCGGTCGCGATGATCTTGAAGAGAAAAGCGAGAAGGGCGATCCGAAGCGTCCCGTTCAAAGCTCCTTCGATCGTCGGCACCCCGAGGCCGGCGTACGTCCCGCCGACGACGGTGTAGAAGAGGGCCAGAAATACTCCCCCGCCCATCGCGACGACGTAAGGATGGTGCTCGAACCGGCGGAGCCCGCGCTCGAGGCCCCGCATCGTCTCGATGAGGAGGAGCGCGACGAGGCCGAAGACCGCCCCGAACAGGATCGAGAGGGCGATCGTCTCCGTCCGTCCCAGCGCCCCGAAGTCGCCGGGAAGCGCCGGCACCGGGGGACGGGAGCCGCAGACGAGGTGTGCGATGACGCCCGAGACGAGGCACGGGAAGAGGACGGGGTACTCGATCCGCCCGAGATAGAGCACCTCGATGCCGAAAAGGGCCCCCGAGATGGGGGTCCCGAAGACTGCGGAGAACCCCGCCCCGATCCCGCAGATCACGAGGCGACGCCGATCCTCGTCGGAGAGCCGCAGGATGTCGGCGAAGAGGCTCGTGATGGCGGCCCCGATCTGGGCGCACGGGCCCTCCTTACCGACCGAGCCGCCGAAGGCAAGGGTGATCACGGTCGCGAGAAGCTTGATCGGCGCAACCTGCCATCGGACCTTCCCGGACCTCTGGTGGATGGCGGCGATGACCGCCTCGGTTCCGTGACCCTTCGCCTCGGGGGCGAAGCGCCGGATCAGGAAGACGCAGGCCGGGAGGGCGATCGGAAGGAGCCAATAGGGAGAGAAGACGTCGCCGCCGAGGCGGCGGACGGCGGCGGTGGACGCCGTCAGGGACCATAGGAACGCTTTCGTACCGAACCCGACGCAGAGGCCCGCGGCGGCCCCGAGGAGGGACCACTTGAGCGTGCTGATGAGCAGGGCCGTGTGCTCGGTGTACCAGCGCGTTTCGTCCGAGAGCTTCGGAGGGGCCGGCTCGGGGGACTCGTCGAGGTGCATCTCTCCGCGTGGATCTTGGCACGTCGCGCGCGGAGACCAAAGGAAGGCCCGGGACAGGAGGCCTGCGGGATACGATCCGCCGCATGAGTGCGGAATCGATCCGCGTCGTCTCGCCTTTGACCGGCGAGCCTCTCAGCGAGGTTCCGGACGAGGGAGAGGCTGGCGTGACGCTCGCCGTCGAGGCAGCTCGAGCCGCGGCGCCCGGGTGGGAAACGGCCGGGCTTTCGGGGCGCGCCGAGGCCCTGAGACGGTGGCGCGACGCCGTACTGGACGACGCCGACCTCGTCGCGACGCTGGTCGCCGAGAGCGGCAAGCCCCGCCAGGAGGCCGAGGGGATCGAGATCCTCTACTTCTGCGAGCTCGTTCGGTTCAGCATCGGCGCCGCGCGAAAGGCTCTCCGCGAGGAGACGCGCCACCCGTTCCTCTTCATGACCAAGAAGGCCCGGCTCGTGCGGCGGCCGCTCGGCGTCGTCGGCGTGATCGGACCGTGGAACTTCCCGATCCTGAACAACGCCGCCGACTGCGTCGCGCCTCTCGTCGCGGGGAACGCCGTCGTCCTGAAGCCGTCGGAGGTGACGCCGCTCTCGTCGCTCCGCCTCTCCGAGCTCTGGCGGAAGGCGGGAAACCCCCCGGACGCCTTTCGCGTCGTCACCGGGCGCGGCACCGCCGGAGCGGCGCTCGTCGACCGCGTGGACGGCGTCATGTTCACCGGATCGGTGACGACCGGCCGGAAAGTCGCCGCCCGCGCCGGCGAGCGGCTCGTCCCGTGCGTGGTCGAGCTGGGGGGGAAGTCGCCGTTCGTCGTTCTCGCATCCGCCGATCTTCCGCGCGCCGCCGAAGCGGCCGCCTGGTCGAGCTTCATCCACAGCGGCCAGGTCTGCATCCGGACCGAGCGAATCTACGTCGAGGAGGCCGTTGCCGACCGGTTCGAGGAGCTCCTCGCCGCCCGCGTGAGGGCGCTCCGGCCGCAGCCGGATGCGGCCCGCCCAAACGGCGCGTACGACCTCGGCGCCGTGACCTTTCCGCGCCAGCTCGAGATCGTGGAGCGTCACCTCGCCGACGCCCTGGCCAAAGGAGCCCGTCTCGCCGCGGGGGGAAACCGCCGGTCGGACCTCGGCGGGCACTTCTTCGAGCCGACGCTCCTCCTCGGGGCGACGCAGGAGATGGCGGTGATGCGGGAAGAGACCTTCGGGCCACTCGTCGCCGTCATGCGGGTGAAAAACTCGGCCGACGCTCTCCGCCTCGCCAACGACTCGCACCTCGGCCTGAACGCGACGGTGTTCGGCGCTCCCGCGGAGGCGATGAATTTCGCCCGGCGACTCGAGTCTGGAAACGTCATCACGAACGACGTCCTCGTGAACTACTTCGTCGTGGAGGCGCCGCTCGGAGGGTGGAAGGCGAGCGGCGTCGGGGTCCGACACGGCATCGAAGGGATCCGGCAGTGGACGCGGACGCAGGCGATCACGGTTCGGCGGCCGCTTCTGGCGCCCGTCGAGCGGCTCGTCGCGAAGCTCCTCGCCTTTCCCTACGACCGGCGCGTCCTGGCCGTGCTGCGGCGGGCGATGCGGCTCCTCTACCGGCGCGGCCTCAGGGCGAAGCTGGCGCGGCCGGCCAGGGACGCCCGCCCGTAGAATCCGGCGGATGAAAAGCGTTCGCGCGGCGCTCGCGGCCCTCTGCTTCCTGCCGACATCCATCCTCCTCGGCCAGGCTCCGCCCCGCGCGACACCGAAGCCCGTTCCGAAGCAGAAGGAGTCGGGAGGGGGTGTCACGGTCCAGGCCGGGCCCGAGGCGCCGAAGGCGGCGGCCCCGGCCCGGATCGAAGACCTCCGGCTGGCCGCCGAGGGCCGAAACGACCCCTTCGCCCTCGAGCGCCTCGGCCTCGGCGCCGCGCAGGCGAACGATCTCGAGAAGGCGCGCACCTTCTTCGAGCTCTCGTGGAAGCTCGGAAAGCTACCGACCGCCGCCTACAACATCGCCTGCGTGGACGTCCGGGAGAAGAGGATCGACGCGGCCTTCGCGAGCCTCGATCGGGCTCTCGCGGCAGGGTTCGACGACGAGACCGCGTTGAAGAGAGATCCCGATCTCGCGCCGCTCCGCTCGTCGCCGCGGTGGCCCGGCGTCGAGGACCGCGCAGCGAAGAACCGGCTGGCGGGGGACGAGGCGGCCGTGAAGGAAGGACTCTTCATCGCGCCGAAGGGGAGCCCCGCCGCGATCCTCGTCCTTCTTCACGACGCGGCCTCCTTTCCCATGGCCGTCTCCGCGCCCTTCGTCGCCGAGGCGGCCCGGCGCGGGCTCTTTCTTGCGGCGCCCCGAGGGCCGGGCACGTCGGCCGACCGGAAGTTCGGCTGGGGTTCTGCCGAGCGGGCCGCGGCGGCGGTGAAGGCGACCGTCACGGAGGCGCGCCGGCGAAGCGGCGGCCCGAGGCTTCCGGTCTTCATCATCGGCGTGGGGCGTGGCGGCACCGAGGCCTTCACGATGGTGGCGGCGAAGCGGGCGGGTCCGGTCGCCGGCGTTGGCTCGATCGGCGGGCCGTTCGAACCGGGGGGGGCGCCACAGGCGGCGGGCCTTCGCGGCGTCCGGCTCTTTCTCGGCATCTCGCGTGACGCCGATCCGGCAAGGACCGGCGCGTTTCAGCGGGGCATCCAGTCGCTCCGCAGTCTCGGCTACGCTCCCGCCGTTTCGGAGTGGACCGGCACGGGCGACGGCTTCCCGAACAACCCAGCGGAGGCGGTGACCGACTCGCTCGATGCCCTCCGGGTCCCCGCGGGGCGCTGACGTGGCCGTCGACTTCTACCGTCATTCCCTCGGCGAGGATGAGAAGAGAGCCGTCGCGGCCGTCCTCGACTCGCTCTTCCTGACGACGGGGCAGCGCGTCTACGAGTTCGAGAGGGCGTTCGAGGCCCTTCTCGGCCTCCCCGCCGTCGTCTGCACGGCGCATGGCACGGCGGCGCTCCACCTGGCGATGCTCGCCGCGGGGATCGGCCCCGGAGACGAGGTCGTGACGACGCCGATGACGTTCCTCTCCACCGCGAACTGCATCCTTTACGCCGGCGGAACGCCCGTCTTCGCGGACGTCGACCCGGCCACCGGGGTTCTCGACCCCGGAGCCGTCGAGGCCGCCGTCACGCCGCGGACGAAGGCCGTCATCGCGGTCGACCTTTACGGCCTCCTGGCCGACATGGTGGCGCTCCGCGACATCGCCGACCGTCACGGCCTCGTCCTCGTCGAGGACGCGGCGCACTGCATCGAAGGGCGGAGAGACGGCTGGGGGCCCGGCCAGCTCGCCGACTACGGCTGCTTCAGCTTTTACGCGACGAAGAACCTGACCTGTGGCGAAGGGGGAGCGATCTCCGCCCGCGAGGGAGCGGCAAAGGGTCTGCTCCGGCAGCTCTCGACGCACGGGATGTCCCGGAATGCCGCCGACCGGTACGCGGGGCGCTACGAGCACTGGGAGATGGAGCGGCTCGGGTACAAGTACAACCTCTCCGACGTGGCCGCTTCGATGCTGCTGACGCAGCTCCCGAAGCTGAAGCAGCGCCTCGGCCGCCGCGAGGAGATCTGCCGACGGTACGAGGATGCGTTCCGCGCGACGCCCGGGGTGTCGTTTCCGGTCGTGCCGGCAGGCGCCGTCTCGGCCCGCCACCTCTTCACGATCTGGGTCGAGCCGGCGTGGCGCGACGG
>JBLMYG010000210.1:0-5673 GCA_050258155.1 Acidithiobacillales bacterium | reverse complement strand
GAAACGTATAATGAACGACTGAGACGCGATCTCGTTCCGTCGCATCGCCTTTCGGACGACCGGTAAGAACGCCGTGTTGACGCACTCCACCGGGTCGGACAGGAAGAGGTCGAGATGACAGAGATGAAGATGCTGATCCTGCGCGGCATTGCCGGACACTATGCCGGCCGTGACTGGCCGCGCGGGGCGTTGGACGAACCGCCCGCGCTCGAATATGCGCGCCGCAGGGGCTACGTCGGACAGGTGCTGGACGTGGCGGGTGCTACCGGCGCCAGCAGTCCGCAGACCAAAATGGCGTTGGCCGAGTTTCATCGCGACGAGACCGTCGCGGCACTCTATGGATTCTCGGGCGGCGGCTACAACGTACTGCACATCATCAAGGCGCTGCACGGCGCCGAACGCGCCCGCCTTCGCCTGGTTGTCGTGCTGGGTGCGCCGAAGAATCCGTCCCACCTGTACAAGGGGCCCTGGGAACTGGTCTATCGAACCGATCCGCCGGGAGGCCACATGGACGGCCCGCGCGCGCTCCTCGCGACACTGAAGTGACGCGGCGAAGCCATGCTCCTCTTCATGGGCTCGCTGCTCACCGGATCCCGGGCGAGATGGGGCGAGGTCTCTGGTTCGTGCTATAGGTTTGCGAGCGGACGGAATGCCACAGAACTTCAGGGCTCCTGCTGTTCCCTCTGCTCCGCGATCCGCCCGAGAAACTCCTGAATCATCTCGCGCTGGTTCTTCACGGCCCTCGGGAGCGCGAGGAAGGCCCGACAGACCCGCTCGGCGTCGTCGAGGCGGCCGCCCTGGAAGTAGATCCGGAAGAGGCGCTCGTAAGGATGTGAACCGATGAACTCGTCCTTGACGTTCGCCTCGTAGAGCTCGATCGCTTCGCGGAGTCTCCCGCCTCGCTCGGCGGCGGCTCCCGAGGCGCTTCGAGTGATGAAGATGTCGAGGATGACTCCGGCGGCCGCGATCAGCGGTCCGGCGAGCCAGTTCTTGTCGCTCGCGCTCTCCCACAGCGAGGCTTCGATACGTCCGAGAGGAATGCCCTCGGCCTGCTGGCGTGTGATCCAGTCCTTGAGGGTTTCGAAGTAGCTCTGTTCCTCCTCGTCGAAGGTGGCGTCCGGCCCCGAGGTCATGGAGACGCCTGGCTCGCGAAGAAGAGTGCCCGGTCCGACGGCATTCCAGGACTATAGGTCCCCGACAGTGCCGGAGGGGCGGAGGGGGCTCTCACGCCTCCGTGCGGGGCCGGCAGGGGCGGACGAGGCAGCGCCAGCGGCGGTCGTACGTCCACGTGCGCCCGAGCGGGACGTCGCGGAAGGCGATGTGCCGGGTCAGGACGTCCACGCCGTGGGCCATGAGGCGGGCGCAGAGGTCGTCGACGAGAGCGGTCGAGAGGCCGCGGCCCCGGAGCGCGGCGGCGACGGCGACCCCGTCGAGCTGGGCGGCGGAACCGGGGAGGAGGGAGTACGCGAGGCCCGCCACGACACGCTCCTCACCGTCGAGGGCCACGAGGTGTCGGCATCCCTCAGAGTAGGCGCGCGGGACGCCGGACCGGACCAGAAGATGGACGAGGCGGCCGAGCTCGGCCGGGTCGATCGGATCGCGCACCGTGTAGCCCGCCCCGCTCCGGTCGAGGATGTGCGTCGTGGCGACGAGGTGCCGTCCCCCCTCGCCCACGGCGACGAGGGCCACGTCCTTGTCCGAGGCCGCGTCGGGGAAGACGAGCCGGCCGAAGGCGAGACGCTCCTCGGCGCTCTCGAGGGAGGCCTGGACGTCGGCGAGCTCCACCATCTCCGCCGGCCAGACGCCCGGCCGGTGGAGCATCGCGAGGAGGAGGGCGTCGAAGGCCTGCCGCGCCCGGAGGCTCGCGCGCGCAAACGTCGTCTGGCGGTGGAGGTGGTAGCGGACGATGTCCCCGAACCGCTCCAGCCGGTAGACGCGCATCAGCCCGCGCGCCATCGCCTCGCGGGCCGAGAGCGGGGCGTCCGGCTCGAGCGCCTCCCACGCAGCGAACCGGTCGATCGCCGAGAGGAGCGCCAGCGGCGGGTGGAACTCCACCTCCAGCAGCTCCCTCGCCGCTCCGAGCTCGTCGGCCAGCGTGTGGGCCAGGCCCCCCGGCGTGTCCGGGTAGAGCGTGCCGAGGAGCTCGTCGAGGAAAACGCGGGCGCCGGCCACTCCCAGCGCCTCGATACCGGCATCGACGATCCACGAGCGCTTGAGCGTCGCCCGGGACCGGGGATAGAGAGCGAAGGTCTCCTCGAAGAAGTTCCGGACCATCGGCCCGACGAGCGTCCAGGGTCCCTCGTAGGGACGGTGTCCCGCGAGCGAGAGGAGAACCGTCCCCTCGCGGAAGTCGTCCTTGGGAACGACGACGTTCGCGGGCGAGACGGCGCCGGGAACGAGCCGGCGCCCGCTCGCTTCCCAGGCCGAAAAAAAGGCCGCCAGAGCGCGGACGAAGAGGGTCCGCCAGCGGCTGGGAGCCGCCTCCTCGGGAGACGGCTGCTCCAGCTCCCAGAGGCGCATGGCGAGCGTCGGCTCGTCGACCCACCCCACCGAGAGGGCGCCGAGCTCCGGGCGGAAGCAGCCGAAAGCCGGGACCACCGGCTCCCGCTGCGCCGGGGAGGCGAGCGCCTCCATCCAGAGCTTCGTCTCGCGGACCGCGGCGAGGTCGAGATCGTCGCCCACGATCAGGAGAAGGTCGTGGTGCCGGCCGGAGTGCGTGTTGAGGCCTGCCCTGTAAATCTGGTGCCTCCTCACGGTGGCCACGGGAGCGATCCAGATTCCGCTGGGGCCGAGGTCCTCCTCCGTGACCGACTCGCCGCACGCCAGGGCGAGCGATTCCTCCAGGAAGCCGGTCTCCGCGAAGAGTCGCTCGATCCGCTCGCGCTCGGAATGGGAGGTTCCGTCGTGGAAGGCGAGCTTCTCCCGGAACGAGCCGCGCGCCGCGAGCCCTTCCTGGTACCAGGTCGACAGCTCGTCCAGGAGGGCGGCTGCCGCACGGGCGAGGGGCGGCGCCGCCTCCTCGAGCGCCCAGCAGGCCAGCTCGGACCGGACCGCAACGTAGTCCTCACGGTGCCTCCGGACGTGGCGGACGAGGAGGGTGAAGACGTGAGAGAGGAGATCGGCCTGCGCCGGCGGCAGCGGCTGGGGAAGCCGGATCCGGTAGGCCTGCAGCCGCCGGCGCAGGGCGGTCAGCCTTTCGCCGGGGAGGCCGGCCCGCGCGATCGTCTCGACGCTCTCGCCCGACAGGAACGAGAGCCCCGACTCGAGGAAGCTCTCCATCTCGGACGCGACGCCGGGGGCCGGATCGCCCACGAGGAGGATACGGAAAGCGGCACAGCGGACGTCCGACGCGGGGTGCCGGGCCAGGGCCTCGAGTCGTCGCCGCACTGCGGCGGCGGTCGCCGCGTCGGCGCCGGAGAGCCGCTCCTCGAGCTCCCCGACCGCCTGCAGCGACTCCTCCCTCCCCCCGTAGAGCGCCTCGCAGAGGCACTGGTGAAACGTCGCCAGCTCCGGGGAGGAGATCCGGGCCTGCGCGCCCGCACCCGCGGGGGGCCGCCCGAAGGCGGGCAGCTTGACCTGGCCCGAGAAGGCGCCGAGCGGAAGGTCCCATCCCGCCTTCACCGGGCAGAAGGCGGCGAGCGACGGATTTCCCAGCCAGAGGAGCGGCTGGTGGGCGAGAAGGCCGAGGTCGACGACGTTGCCGCGAAGCGGGTACTCGAGGTCGCCGATCCGTACCGACTTCTTGTCGTCCGTCCGGCGGAGGGTGAGCGCGAGGCCCCGCCGCTGGTCCTCGAGATCGTCGTCCCCGAGGACGAGATCCCCCTCGAGGATTCCCACGTCGCGGTAGAGCCATCGCGGCACGCGGACCGTCAGCTCCGTCCCCTCGAGCCGCGCCGCGGTGCCGCGGTAGAGCGTCGCCAGGACGTCCCGGAAGTTCTCCTCCACCGCCCGTCGCCGGTAGCTCCCTTTCGGTGTCAGCTCGCCCAGCTCCTGGGAGAAGTCGCGGGGAAGGACGGCGAAACCGACGACGCGCTCGTGCGGCGCCAGCTCGAGGTTCGCCGCTGCCACGATCCTCGCGAAGTAGTCCTGCCGCTCCTCCTCGGGCGAGAGCTCGGCGAGGAGCGGGGCCTCCACGTCCGGGACGATGAGAAGGACGTTGTCGTCGCGTCCGTCGCCGGCGAGGAACGTCCTCCGGATGCCGGGAACCCCTTCGAAGAGCTGCTCCACCCGCTTCGGCGCCACCGTCTGGCCCCGGCTGTTCTTGTAGATGTCCTTCAGCCGGTCGACGATCTCCAGAAAGCCGCTCGGGCGCATTCGGAAGACGTCTCCCGTCCCGAGCCACTCCTCCTCGCCGGGCGGCGGCCCGGGCTTCCCGAACTCGCGCGCCACGTACGGTCCGGAGATCTGAAGCTCGCCGTCCTCGGCGAGACGGACCCGCATGCCGGGGAGAGGAATGCCGACGGTCCCGTCCTCGTAAACGTCCGGCGGTGTCATCGTGATGCCGCCGGTCGCCTCCGTCATCCCGAAGCCGCTGCAGAGAGCCACGCCGGAGCGGCGGAAGAAGCGGAAGACCGCCGGTTCCAGGAAGCCCGCCGCCGAGAGCCCCCAGGTCAGGCGTCCCCCGGTCACCTCGCGGACGGCCTCCGCCGCCTCCTCCGGCTCGCTGACCGGCCCCAGCCGCCTCTGACACCTTTCGTGCAGCTGCTGCCAGCGGGCGGGGATGCTGACGAGCCCCGTGGGGCGGACGAGGTGGAGGCCGGCGAGAAGCGTCTCGAGCGAGGGGTTGCCGGCGAAGACGTACGTGCCGCCCCAGAAGAGCATGCCGAGAAGCTCGAGATATCTCCCGAACGTGTGGTAGAGGGGAAGATAGGCGAGGAGGACCTCTCCCTCGCCGACGAACGGGAGCGCCGCCGCCCGCGCGAACCGTTTCGTCAGGAGACTGAAGGGAGTGAAGCCGAATCCCTTCTGGGCTCCCGTGCTCCCCGACGTGTAGAGCACCGTTGCGATGTCGTCCAGGCCCGGCGGCTGGTTCCTCCCCAGCGCCTCTTCGATCTCCTCCGGCCCCAGCTTGCCGACCTCTTCGCCGAGAACGGCGGCGCCAGCTCGCCGGAGGCGGGAGGCCGCGTCGAGGAGAACGGGACGGACGGGAGGAGAGAGCTGCGCCGCCGCAGCCTCCGCCTTGGCGAGCTGCTCTTCGGTGTCGACGACGACGAGGTTCGTCCGGAGCCGCCCGAGAATCGGTGTCAGCTCCGATTCCTTGAGATGGGGCGCGATCGGCGCGACGAAGAGGCCGTGGACGAGGCAGGCGAGGTCGCAGCAGGCGGCGTCGAGGCTGTTCTCGGCCACGATCGCCACGCGCGCCGGACCGTCCGAAATCGAGGAGAACGCCGCGGCGATGCCGCGGAGGCGCCGGGCCGTCTGGGCATATGTCCACCGGGGCGCCTCGGGGCGGGGAGAGCCCTGCAGAAAGATCCTGTCGGGATGAGAGGCGACGCGTTGCGCAAGAAGCGTCGCGAAGCTGTATCCCGAGGCCCGGATCGCGCCGAACGCCGTTTCCGCCCACCGCGTCCGCGCCTCCGGGTCGGGGAGGGCCAGAAGGAACTCGCGCCGCCGTGTCAGGTCGAGATACCGGTGCCATGCCTCTTCGGATGCGGCGCCGGAGACGAGGGCCTT
>JBLMYG010000209.1:0-3462 GCA_050258155.1 Acidithiobacillales bacterium | reverse complement strand
TGCGCCGCGTCCTCGCACTCCTCGCGCGTCAGGCCGAAGCGGACGATGCCGGCGGCGATGAGGCGCGGCCTGTAGGCGGAGTTGAGCTCCTCCCAGTTCCACTGAGCAGGGACGGAGGTTCTCAGGGGGCCGGAGAGCCCATAGCCTCCGGCACCCTTTTCCTCGGGGCGCATCGCGTCGAAGCTCCGAGACATTCCTGGTTCCGGTTCTACCGGCAGCTAGCATATCCCCCTTTTTTTCCAGCGGTCAATGGAGAAAAGAAGGGGTATCGCCGGGGAACGGGATGGGAGAGGATTCGGCCCCGAGAGGGAGAGGGACGCCATGACGAAGAGCAAATATGTCTACGCCTTCGGCGGGGGGACGGCCGAGGGACGCGGCGAGCACAAGGCCCTCCTGGGCGGCAAGGGGGCGAACCTGGCGGAGATGGCCCGGCTGGGTCTCCCCGTTCCGCCCGGATTCACAATCACGACAGAGGTTTGCACGTGGTTCTACGACCACGGCAGGTCCTACCCGAAGGGGCTGGACCGGGTGGCCGAGGCGAACCTCGCCCGCGTCGAGAAGCAACTAGGGCGCAAGTTCGGTGACCCCGTCCAGCCCCTCCTCGTCTCCGTCCGGTCGGGCGCCCGGGCCTCCATGCCCGGGATGATGGACACCGTCCTCAACCTCGGCCTGAACGACCGGACGGTCGAGGGGCTGGCGGCCGGCTCGAAGAATCCCCGCTTCGCCTGGGACTGCTACCGAAGGTTCGTCACGATGTACGGCGACGTCGTCCTGGGCCTCAAGCCGCTCGACAAGCGCGAGCGCGACCCGTTCGAGGTGATCCTCGAGAAGAAGAAGAACGCCCGGGGCGTGAAGTACGACACCGAGCTGACCGTCGACGCGCTGAAGGAGCTGGTCCGGGAGTTCAAGGCCGAGATCCGGAAGCGGACGGGGCAGTCGTTCCCCGACGATCCGATGGAGCAGCTCTGGGGGGCCATCGGAGCGGTCTTCGGGTCGTGGATGAACGAGCGCGCCATCGTCTACCGTCAGCTCAACGGCATCCCGTCGGACTGGGGGACGGCGGTGAACGTGCAGGCGATGGTCTTCGGAAACCTCGGCGAAGATTGCGGGACAGGGGTGGCGTTCACGCGCGACCCGGCGACCGGCGAGGACGTCTTTTACGGCGAGTACCTCCTCAACGCGCAGGGGGAGGACGTCGTGGCCGGCATACGGACGCCGCAGAAGATCGCCACGCTGAAGGATCGGATGCCGGCCATCTACCGGCAGCTCCTCGAGATCCGGAAGATCCTCGAGAGCCACTACCGCGACATGCAGGACATCGAGTTCACCGTGGAGCGCGGGAAGCTTTACATGCTCCAGACCCGGACGGGGAAGCGGACCGGCTTCGCCGAGGTCCGTATCGCCGTCGAGATGGCCGAGGAGAAGCTGATCACGCCCGAGGAGGCGGTCCTGCGCGTCAACCCCGACTCGCTCAACCAGCTCCTCCGGCCGATCTTCGACCCGGCGAAGAAACGGGATGCGATCGAGGGGGGGAAGTTCCTTGCGCGCGGCCTGAACGCGGGACCGGGCGCGGCCTCCGGGCGGATCGTCTTCACGGCGGCCGACGCCTTCGAGTGGGCCGGCCGCGGGGAGAAGGTCCTCCTCGTCCGCGAGGAGACGAGCCCCGAGGACATCAAGGGGATGAACGCGTCGGAAGGAATCCTCACCGCGCGCGGCGGCATGACGTCGCACGCGGCGCTCGTCGGCCGGCAGATGGGAAAGGTCTGCGTCGTCGGCTGCGAGGCGATCCACGTGGACGCCAGGGCCCGGACGATGGCGGTGAAGGAGAAGACGTTCCGGGAGGGGGACTGGATCTCCCTCGACGGGACGACGGGCGAGGTGCTCGAGGGCAAGCTGGCCACGATGCCTTCGGAGGTGCTGCAGGTTCTTCTGGAGAAGACGCTCGACCCGAAGAAGAGCCGCGTCTACCGGCTCTACGCGAAGCTGATGGGGTGGGCCGACGCGGCGCGCCGGCTGAAGGTGCGCGCGAACGCCGACCAGCCCGACCAGGCCGCCAACGCCGTGGCCTTCGGCGCCGAGGGGATCGGCCTCTGCCGGACCGAGCACATGTTCTTCGGCGAAAGCCGGATCGTGGCGATGCGCGAGATGATCCTGGCTGACACCGTCCCCGAACGGGAGAAGGCTCTCGCGAAGATCCTCCCGATGCAGCGCGACGACTTCATCGGCATCTTCCGGGCGATGGGCCCGCGGCCGGTGACGATCCGGACGCTCGACCCGCCGCTCCACGAGTTCCTCCCCCACACCGCGGCCGAGCAGGAGGAGGTTGCGAAGCAGGCGGGCGTCCCGGTGGAGAAGGTGGCCCGGAAGGTGGACGAGCTTCACGAGATGAACCCGATGCTGGGACATCGCGGCTGCCGCCTGGGGATCACCTTCCCCGAGATCACGAAGATGCAGGCGCGGGCCATTCTGGAAGCGGCCTGCCGCGTCCGGAAGGAAAAGGTCGCCGCGACGCCGGAGATCATGATCCCGCTCGTCGGGCACGTGCGCGAGCTGGAGGACCAGGTGCAGATCGTCCGCGACGTGGCCGCCGAGGTCTTCAAGGCCGAGGGAATCAAGGTGCCGTACCTGGTCGGGACGATGATCGAGCTGCCGCGGGCGGCCGTGACCGCCGACGAGATAGCGACGGCGGCCGAGTTCTTCAGCTTCGGGACGAACGACCTGACGCAGACGACCTTCGGCCTCTCGCGGGACGACGCGGGGAAGTTCCTGCCCGAATACGTCAGGCGCGAGATCCTCCCCTTCGACCCGTTCGAGAAGCTGGACCAGACGGGCGTCGGGAAGCTGATGGCCTGGGGCGTGAGCCAGGGGCGCACGACCCGGACGAACCTGAAGGTCGGGATCTGCGGCGAGCACGGCGGGGAGCCCTCGAGCGTGGAGTTCTGCCACCGGACGAATCTCGACTACGTCTCCTGCTCGCCCTTCAGGATCCCCATCGCCCGCCTCGCCGCCGCGCAGGCGGCGCTCAGGGAGAAGAAAGAGAAAGCGGAAAAAGGGGGAAAGAGAATATCTAAGAGGTCGAAGAACGCCGCGTCGAGAGCGTCCGCCAGGAGATGAACGGACAGCTCCCGTGAAGGGACGACCGTCGAGGGCGACGTTCCTCTCCGCGGTGGCTTTTCTTCCTGGTGCCGCGCCGGCAGCGCGGTCCGCCGGAAATCCCGCGCTTCCCCCGGCTCTCGTCGTCGAGGCGCGGGCGGCTGGCGTCCCTCTCGGCCTCGTCTCGGTCCCGCGAAGCGGCGCTGCGGAGGCTTCCCGTTTTCTCTTTGTCTCGACAGGGAAGCTTCGGCCGCCGCGGCGTTGCTTTGGTCGAACGAACGCGCGCCCGGCCTTCTTCCGCTCGCGGCCGAGCGCCGGCCTTCGCCCCCCGTCACATGGAACGGCCGGGTCGCCGGCGGGAGGGACGAG
>JBLMYG010000208.1:0-5806 GCA_050258155.1 Acidithiobacillales bacterium | reverse complement strand
CTGCCGCGAAGGTCGAGCTGTGCCACCGTCCCGTCCACCGAAGAAAGCCCGGTGACGCGGCCACCCAGGTTCCCGAGCGTCGCCGTGTAATTCGGCTTGACGAAATAGTCCGCGAGGCCGAACCGCCCCCCCTGAAGCGTCAACTCGTCGATCCGAACGGGAATGACGGTGCCGCCCTCCTTCGCCACGGCCGTAGGGGCGCCGGCCGGCACCAGGGTGGGTGCAGGAGTGGGAGCCGGTGCGGCAGCCGCGGGCGCGCCTTCGCCCCCCGCCGCCGCCTCTTCGTCCTCCTCCGGGGCCGCCGGCTTGCCGACGATCTTCCGGAGGTTCATGGTCCCGTCGGCCTCGATCACGATGTCGCACTCGAGACCCGACGCGGCGATCTGCTTCGCCTCGAAAAAAATCGGGTTGAATCCCGCCTTCAGCCCCGCGGCCGAGAGCGTCTCCCACCTGAGAACGTCCAGCTTCGTGGCCTCGTCGACGGCGAGAAAATTCGACAGGAGAACGTCCCCCGAGTAGACCACCGTCGCCTTCCCGCTCGCGTCCTCCCGGAGCGAGAGGGTCCCGGCGACGCCCACGCCCCCCCGCGCGAGGTCGAGCTTCAGGTTCTGGAGGGCGTAGGCCTGGAGCGGCACGAGGTCGATCCCCTTTGCGTTGAGCTTCAGCTCCGCGTAGAGCGGCCGGAAGCCGACAGGCCCCTTCGCGGTCGCGACTCCCTTTCCGTCCAGGCCGGTCCGGACCGCCAGGAATCCTCTCGTGTCCGTCGCGGTCGAGAGGTTCTCCAGAAGGATGTCGGCCTTCGTGAGGGCGTACCGCGCGGGGCGGTCGAGGCCGCGGTCGTCGATCTTCACCGTGTACCCGGAGAGCGCGAGCTTTTTCAGCGTTACGTCCCACGGCGCCGACGGAGGCGGCGTCGGCGCATCGGTCGGAGGCGGGGGCACGAGCGACATGAGGTCGGCGCGTCCATCCTTCTCGCGGATCACCGCCAGGGAGCCCGCGGCGCTCTCGACGTTCCCGACGGCGATCTGGTGCTTCGCGAGGTCGATCGACGTCTCCGAGACGCCGACGGACGCCGCCGAGAAGAAAGGCTCCGTGTCGCTCTTCTTCCGGACGCGCGGCGCCTTCACGGCGACCGTGAGGTCCGTCAGGACCGTGTTGGCGTCCTTCCCAGTCGAGAACCGGTACTGTGTGATCAGGTCGAGGGTGCCGGCCTCGAGGACGACGGGCACGAACTCGTCGACGAACGTGGTGTACCGCTTGAGCGGGACACCGTCGACCGAGAAGGTCCCCGCGAGGATGAACGGCTCCATCGAGATCGTCCCCGAATCGCGGAAGGTCTCTCCCGCATCGGACTTGAAGGATGCTTCCAGCGCCGCCGCCTTTCCGGGCGCCGTGGAGAAGTCCTTCAGCGAGACGGAAAGGTCCCCGAAGAGGGCGTGGAAAGGCGGGTGGAATGCGAGGTCGTCGTAATGGACCTTCCCTCCCTGGACCCCCGCCTCGGCGATCTCGACGAGGAAGGGCCGCTCCGCCTTCTCCGGGACCTTCGCGGCTTTCGGTGCGCCCTCTCCGGGCTTCCGGGCCGCGGGGGCGGCGAACACCTTCGCTATGTTGTGCTCCCCCATCGTCTCGCGCCGGACCCAGAGCTCCGGCCCCACAGCCTTCAGGCTCCTGATGCGCGCCGTCCGGCCGAAGAGGTCGACGGAGCGGAAGACGGCCTCGAGTCGGCCCCACGAGACGAACGGCCTTCCGCCGTACGAGACGGCGACCTTCCGAAGGGCACCCTCGCCCGAGACGAGAAGGGCGGGGTGGCCCTTGAGCGGCTGCGTGAAGGTGATCGTCAGCCGCGCGTCGAGGCGGGCGGAGACGAGCCTGAAGGGGATCTCGCGGGGGGCGTAGGCGAGGTAGAAAGGAAGGTCCACATCGTCGAGGACGAGGTCGAGCGTCGTGTCGCGCGTCTCGCTGAAGGGCTTCGACGTGCCGTGGACCTCGAAAGGCGCACCGTTCACTTTCGCTTCGAAGACAGGTTTCGTCGTGATCTTCACCTTCGACGGAATGTTCGAGAGGAAGGGAATGCCGATCCGGACGTCGCGGACGGCGTGCTTCGTTTGCTTCGGCTGGTCGTCGAAGTCGACGCTGCCGCCGTCCACCTCGATGTTGTTCAGGGAGAAGCGGAGAGGCTTTTCCGCCTTCGCCCCCGGCGCCGCGGGCGCCGGCCTGGCGGCCTCGTCCAGGAGATCCTGGGCGTTGTATCTCCCGTCCGGAAAGCGGACGAGGGTGACGGAGGGCTTCGAGAGCCGAATGGCAGAGAGAACTGGTCCGCCCCGGAAGATCGAGGTCGACTCGAGGTTGAGGTAGAGCCTCTCGAAGGAGAAGAAGGGGCCCCCGTCCTTATCCTTGACGACGAGACCCTCGAGCGTTGCGGAGAGGGCGAACGGGTTGATCGCGAGGCCGCCGAGCGTCACCGGACGGTGCAGCCGCTCGGCGAGCTTCCTCTCGATGACCGGTCTGAGGACGCGGGGCAGGACGAGGAAACCGGCGAGCACCCAGAGGGCGAGAAGACCTCCCGCGAATGCCAGGATCCGCTTCGTCCGAGGTCGCCAGAGCCTGACCTGAAGGGACACGTCACGCCTCCCGGATACGAGGCTTCGCGAGTCTAATCCGGGCAGCCAGCCTCGCCCTCCTCAACTGAACCTTTCCCCCCCGCTTTCGTATTGATGGGCCAGAGGGTTACCTCACGCGGTACTGGGCACTTCTGACACATCCCGGTGGCGGTTGCGGTTGATGGAGGAGAGGCAGATGAACCCGAAGCGCAAGAGACTGATCCTGATCGCCGCGGGGATCGCCATCCTGGGCGGCGCGGGGGCGCTCCTCGCGGCGCGGGGGCGCGAGAAAGCGAAGGACGGAAAGGAGAACCCGCTCCCCTTCCGCCTCGGGAAAGTCTCGGCCGAGGATCTTCAGGTCTCCGTCCGGGAGGTGGGCGTCGTCGACCCGGAGACGAAAGTGGACGTGAAATCCGCCGTCTCGGGGAGGGTCGTCAGCCTGAAGGTCCGGGAAGGGGCGGTCGTCAAGACGGGCGACCTCCTCGCAGAGGTGGAGCCCGACGTCAACCAGGCCCAGTCGCTCTCCGACGTCCAGGCAGGTGTCACGACGGCCGACCTGAACCTGAGGGACGCCGAGAGGCAGCTCGCGGCGCAGAGCCGCCTCTTTGCCGACGGCCTCATCGGCCGGGAGACGCTGAAGGACTACCAGGTGAAGCGCGACCTCGCGGCGGACGCGCTCAAGGCCGCGAAGATGCGGTACCAGATCGTCCAGGACCGGGGCATCCCCATCTCGGGCGACGCCTCCACGCAGATGGCTCGCGTGACGAGCCCGATGAACGGGGTGGTGATCACGAAGGGGGTCGAGCTGGGCGAGACGGTCACCTCGGGAGTCTCCTCGTTCAACGCGGGGACCGTCCTCTTCACCGTGGCGGATCTCAAGTCGCTCCTGATCAAGGTCAACCTGAACGAGGTGGACATCGCGAAGGTGGCCGTCGGCCAGCCGGTCCGGATCACGCTCGACGCCTACCCCCAGAAAGTGTTTCACGGGCGGGTCCGGTTCGTGGCACCGGCCGCCAAGCTCCAGGACAAGATCAAGGTCTTCCTCGTCGAGATCGCCCTCGACGACCTCTCGGACGCCTACCGGACGGGGATGAGCGCGAACGTCGAGATCCTCGGCGAGAAGCGCGCCCATGCCGTCTCCATTCCGCTCGAGGCGCTCCAGCGGAAGGAGGGCGACACGGTCGTTTACCGCCTGAAGGCCGACCTGAAGCAGCCTCTCATCGAGAAAGCGAAGCAGGGGCTTTCGGGGCGCGGGAAGTTCACCTGGCTCTCGGAGAACTGGAAGGACTACTTCGACGTCGTCCCGGTTGTGGCCGGCATCGCGACCCTCGAGCGCGTCGAAATCGTCTCGGGCCTCTCCCCCTCCGAGCAGGTCTCGCTGGAAGACCCGACGAGGAAGAAGGTCGAGAAGGACGATGACAACTAGCATCATCGAGACGTCCGGGCTGACGAAGGTCTTCGGGTCGAACGGGATGGCCGTGCACGCCCTCCGTGGGATCGACCTCGCCGTCGGGCGCGGGGAGTTCCTGGCCCTCGTCGGGCCTTCCGGATCGGGGAAGTCGACACTGATGGCGATCCTCGGCTGCCTCGACTCCCCCACCTCGGGCCGCTACGTGCTGGACGGCGAGGCCGTGGAAGGGCTCTCGGGCGCATCGCTCGCCCGGATCCGGAACGAAAAGGTCGGCTTCGTCTTCCAGAACTACAACCTCCTTCCGAAGGCCAACGTCCTCCGGAACGTCGAGCTCCCGCTCCTCTACGCCGGCCTCCCGCGGAAGGAGCGGAGAGAGCGAGCGGTCGAGATGCTGGAGAAGGTCGGGATCCCCGAAAAGGCGAACGTCCTTCCGGCGCAGCTCTCGGGCGGCCAGCGGCAGCGCGTCGCCATCGCGCGGGCGCTGGCGAACCGCCCGGCCCTCCTCCTCGCAGACGAGCCGACGGGGGCGCTCGACTCGAAGACGGGTGCCGAGGTTCTGGAGCTCTTCGCGGAGCTGAACCGGCAGGGGAACACCGTCATCCTCGTCACGCACGATCCGCGGATCGCCGCCATGGCCTCCCGCCGTGTCGAGCTTTCGGACGGTCTCGTCGTGAAGCCGGAGGAGAGAGCCGCGTGAAGAACTCCGGCTTCCTTGAGGCAGAACGATGCTGCCCGCAGAAGGGGGTCCGGGGGGCGCAAGGAAACGCGGCCCCCGGAGAGCCCGCCTGATGAGGCTGACCGGCGCCTTCCGCGAGCGCCTCCGGAGCGCCTGGACCGAGATCCGGGAGAACCTCGGCCGGTCGATCCTGCAGGCTCTCGGCGTCATGCTCGGCGTGGCATCCGTCCTCGGCGGGTTCTCGATCTCCGACAGCATGCGCCGGCACTCGGACGACGCCTGGATGAAGCGGGGCGGCTTCGACAAGCTGAACGTCCAGCCGGCCGGAGCGATCCGGGATGGGACGACGCCGTCGGCTCTCCAGAACGCCAACCTCGGCCTCAGGAAGCGGGACGCCTCGGAGGGAGAGCAGGTGGACACGACGGCCGTCCAGGCCGTCAGCGTCGAGAAGTTCGCCCGGGCCCGAGTCCGCTCCCCCTTCGCCGACCGCGACCGGGAGATCCGGGGGATCGCGGCCGATTACCTGCCGATGAACGGCTACGAGATCGAGAAGGGACGGGCGTTCGGGACCGAAGACCTCGAGAAGGCGGCTCCCGTGGCGATCCTCGGTGCCGAGGCCGTCAGCGTCTTCTTCCCCACCGGCGATGCCGTCGGGCAGGTCATCCGGGTGGGCGACATTCCCGTGACCGTCATCGGCGTCCTCGAGGAGAAGGTCTTCCGGTGGCGCGAGAGCGAAGGGAACGTCTTCGCGTGGCGAAACCGGATCATCGCCCTGCCGGCCACGCTCGTCGCCCGGAGAATGCAGGGGGATCCGCACCAGCGGGTCGATCGGGTCACCTTCAAGATCCCCACCCTCGGCCTGATGGACATCTTCTCCAGAGGGCTCACCACGGTCCTCAAGGCGAGCCACCGGCAACAGGAGGACTTCCGCCTCGACGACATCGCCGCCCGCATTCAGAAGCGCCGGAGCCAGGGACAGATCTACAACCTCGTCTTCATGCTCTCCGGCATCCTGTCGCTCATCGGCGGCGGCATGGTCAACGTCAACATCCAGCTCGCCTCGCTGAAGGAGCGGGTCCGCGAGGTGGGGGTGAAGATGGCCATCGGCGCCTCCGGCCG
>JBLMYG010000207.1:0-6203 GCA_050258155.1 Acidithiobacillales bacterium | reverse complement strand
GCGGAGACGAGGATAAAGCTCCAGCGCCTTCGCGGCACAGGTCTGGTAATCGTGCGACATGTAAAGCGCCAGAGTCAGCGACTCCGCGGCGCGGCCGAGGCGCGACCATCCCTTTGGCGCGTTGTCGACGGCCTCCAGGTAGGACCTGGCCGCCCCGGCGCTCTTCCCTTCGCTGGCAAGCCGGTCCCCGAGGACGAGGGCGGCATCGGACGTGCCCGTGACCCCTCGCACCACCCGCTCTCCATCCTTCAGAAGCTTCTCGAGCTGCGGAACGGTCGCGCCGCCCGCGTAACGCAAGGCGACATGCTCCTTCGTTGGATCGACGATCAGCATCGTCGGCCAGACGTTGATCGGATACTTCTTCAGGAACCCCGCGTTGGCGGAGTTTTCAGTGTTGATGGCCAGCCAGACGAACTGTCCGGCATACCGCCCGAGCGCCTTGTCCGTGAAGACGAACGCTCGCATCGAGCGGCACGTGTGTCACCACGGGGCCCAGGCATCGACGAAGAGGGGAACGGCCTTCGCCTTCGCGCGGGCGACCGCCTTGCCATAGTCGTTTTCGATGAAGGGGAGCACCTCTTTCGTGGGCGCAGGGGCCGCGGTCGCGAAGAGGAGGAGGGAGGCCAGCAGCGTTCTCATGGCGTCTTCTAGCTTATCGCCTGTGCTTCGTCGGTTGCCCGCGTGGCGGACGTCGAGACCGTTTACGATCCCGAACGCGGAATCCTGATAATTTTTTTCGACGGCGACGCCGCTCTTTGATTCGATAGCCGACGGCAGCAGCTATCCGGCGCTGAAGAAGCCGAGGCTCCAGCCCTCCCTCGTCCGGAACATCTTCACCGACTTCAAGCGCCACGACCTGGGGCCGGGCTTCCACGAAAGGAACTGGGACGGCACATTGCAGAGAGAGTTCTTGACACGGCCGCTCTGGGGCGTCGGCGGCATAGTCGCATACGGCCATGACGGGCGAAGCATCAACCTGACCGAGCTGATCCTCCGACACGGAGGGGACGCTCAGACATCCCGCGACGCTTTTGGCGAGCTCCCGGACGAGAGGCGGCAGTCGATCCTGGAGTTCCTGGAATCCCTCGTGCTCTTTCCGCCGGACGACACGGCGTCCAACCTCGATCCCGGAAACCGACTCGATCCGCTCTTCCCGAAATCGGGGCACGGCAGCATCAAGCTCACGGCCCTGTTCAACGATCCGGCCGACAAGGAGTGACGCCGTCATCGGTTCACCCGAATAGCCGGGGTTGGTCATGGGACAGGGACAGGCACAAAGGATTCAAGTTCTTGGTATTAACCAAGAATAGGGGCACGACAAGAAGAGTTGGAGCAATCGCCACTTTGTACAAGGATTTCGCGGTGGATGATTTCAAAGAAGAGCTGACAGGCGTCGAACGAAAGTACCATGAAGGATCGTGGCATATCAATGATGGAGACATGCATTTGTGGGGGACGTGGCTGTTCGTAAAGTTCTTTCATGAGGACTGAAGGGACTCGGGTAAGTTCGTCTCTGCACTTTCTCGCGCGGACGCGCTCGCAAGCGGCTCCGGATCGGGTGCCAGACGACACGTTGATTGTCGGCGTCGTGCGGGCTGCCGACGGTCCGGGCCATGGAGTGGATGATCGCGGTCAAGCCGGGATCACTTCGAGGTGGCCCGGCTCGGCCCCGGCGACGGCGGCCAGCGGGACGCTCCGGTCGAAGGTGGCGAGCTTCCCTCCACGGTGCCGGGCGAGAGCCAGCAGGTAGACGTCGGTCACGTTCCGGTGCGAAAGGCGGGAAGCCGGGTCCAGGAGGCGGGCATCGCGGAGCGAGATCTCGTCCGGCCAGAAGACGTGTCCGCCACTCCTTGAGAACGCGTCGAGCCGCCCGAGGATCGAGCCGGGCGGCTCGGACGTCGCGCCGTAAGCGGGATTCGAGAGGACGCGGACGAGTCCGTTCTCGGTCAGCGGGCAGGTGGCCCAGCCGTCGCCGCGTTGGCGGCCAAACCAGACGTGCGACGCCTCGTGATGGACGTGATCCGGATCGAAGAGCGCGACAAGGACGTTGACGTCGAGTAGGGCGACGCGTTTCAAACGTCGTCCCGGAGGCGGTTGACGAGAGCCATGGTCGGGCGGGGGGCTCCTTTCGGACGCCGCGGCAGCAGGGGCACCCCGTTTCTTACTCGGGGCGTCCTCCGCGGCCGGAGGGCCCTGCGCGCCAGTTCCGAGAGAACCCGGCCCGCCGTCGTGGACCGGCTCGCCGCCAGCTCCTTCGCGGCCTCGAGAACGTCATCGTCGATGTCGAGGGTCGTTCGCATCCAGGAGATCATCACGCATCATACATCTGATGTCAACTGCTGCCGGGTTCCCGGCTCGGCATGTCAGGCCCCCGGCTGCTGGCTCTGCCAGCGAAGCGAGCCCGGCGTCGTGAGGAGCCCGCCCGTCTCGAGGAGCGTCTCGAGGCCGGAGAGGACCATCGGCCAGCCGCCGTAAAGCTGGTCGCTGGCCCCTTCGCGGAGCTGGTCGTGGGTGACGACGACGCCGAAGGTGGACTTGCGCCTCATCGCGGGGGTCGTCTTTGCACTGCCGGGACGGAAATGCGAAATGTGCCCTTGACACGCGTTCTCAGCGGCTATATAGGTAAATGGGGGGCGATGCAAAGGAACTGAACGGATTCGGAAATGTGACGGAGGCCAGAACTGGCCTTGCGATACCGGTACGGGAAGCGGTCTGGTCAGTGATCTACATCATGGGCGAATGGAGCCGTCTGTTCATGAAGAGGCGATGGACACAGCATCCCATAACCGAAAGAAAGGAGAATCACAGTGGCGGACATTGCAGAAGCTGGCATTCACAGGGAGTGGTGGGCAAATCCGGCGATAGTAGGCCTGATGGGGTTCTCGCTGACGACGATGGCGACGGGGCTCCATAACTGCGGGTTCTGGTCGGCCGGACCAACCCTGGCGCTCGCCATCGCCTACGGCGGCACCGCCCAGTTCATAGCGGGCGTCGTGGATCTTCGGAAGGGGAGCATTTTCGGAGGCTCCGCGTTCATGTCGTACGGCGCCTTCTGGTGGTCGCTCGCTATCCTGCTTTACCTCCTGCCGAAGACGGGTATTGCCGCGGGGAAGCCCGATGAGCTCGCCTTCTTCCTGATGTGGACGCTCTTCACGTTCGCGTTCTGCGTGGCGGTCAAGGGCAAGTTGCTGTCACTCCTATTCTGGCTGCTCTTGCTGGCCTTCATTCTGCTGGACTTCGTGGTGCTCGGCATGGTCCCGGCGCCCGTCGCGGGGTGGGAAATCTTCCTCACGGGACTGCTCGCCTGGTACATCGCGATGGCAGAGCTGGTCAACGCGAACAAAGGCAAGAAGATCCTGCCGATCTCCTAGCGGTGACTGGGGCACGTCTCAGCCGGCAGCGGCCGCCTTTCGTCTCGCTTCCTGTGACTTCGAGAAGCCGATGACGAGGAGGGCCTCGGCGATGTCCTCGCGCGAGACGAGGCCGAGGAAGGCGTCCCCCCGGTCGACGGCCGCGAGACGCCGCCCGGCCGCGTTCATCTGCTCGCGGACCTCCTCGAGGGTCAGACCGGCGTCCACGTGGAGGACGTCGCGGTGCATGATGCCGGTGACGTACGCATCGGAGAGGTCCGTTGCGAGGCTCTTGAGGATGTCGTCACGCGAGACGACGCCGAGCAGCTTGGTCCCCTGCAGGACGGCGAAGTCGGGCTGGTAGCTCGTCAGGATGTGGTCGACGACCTGGCTCACCGACGCCCCGGGGGCGAGCGTGATGGCGTTCTTGTTGTAGGCGTCGCCGACGAGCGTGGTGCCGAGGACGACGCGCGCCTGCTCCTCGGCCCGCTCCTGCCCGGCGCCGAAGTAGATGAAGACCGCGATGAGGGCGAGGAGGAAGTTCCCCGAGAGGAGGCCGAAGAGGCCGAGCGCCATGGCGAGGAACTGGCCGACCGCGGCGGCGATCCGGGTGGCGGCGGCCAGGCCGAGGAACATCGCGAGGAGCGCGCGGAGGACGCGGCCGCCGTCCATCGGAAAGGCCGGCACGAGGTTGAAGGCGGCGAGGAAGAGGTTCGCCATGAAGAGAAAGAGGAGGGCCGTCGGAAGCCCGGGGACCATCGTCTTGGTCAGCTCGGCCGCGGGTGTCTTCTCCAGCACCGAGGAGACGTCCGTCGTCACGAGGAGTAGCCCGGCGATGGCGAAGTTCACGAGCGGCCCGGCCACCGCGATCAGAAGCTCGTGACCCGGCGTGTCCGGGTTCTTCTCCATCTGGGAGACGCCCCCGATCGGGAGAAGCGTGATGGTCCGGACGGGGATGCCGAAGGCTTTGGCGACCAGCGAGTGCCCGATCTCGTGGAGGACGACGCAGGCGAAGAGGACGATCATCAGAAGGACGCCGAACAGGGCACCTCGCGGTCCGTACGGGACGCCCCACTGGACCGCGCCGAAGACGAGGATCAGGCCGAACGTCACGTGGACGTTGATGTCGATGCCGGCGATCGACGCCACCCTGTACGAGGTCTTCATCCTGCCCGGGGCCTCACGGGACGGATCTTACGGTTCCGGCGGTGGAGGGGATGCAAAGGTCTCATCGCCCCCCTTTCTGCGGCGTCCAATAATGAAGAGACGATGAGCGAATACGACTGGCAGACCCGTTACAGCTGGAAGGTCTCGACGGCCGAGGAGGCGATCCGGGCCATCCCGCCCGGCCGGCGCATCCTGATCGGCTCGGGGGCCGGCGAGCCGGCGGTTCTCGTCGAGGCGATGGTGGAGCACGGCACCCACCTCTTCGGGAACGAGATCGTCCACCTTCTGACCCTCGGCCCCGCGCCCTACGTGGCGCCCGGTCTCCAGGAACGTTTCCGACACACGGCCTTCTTCATCGGAGCGAACGTCCGCCAGGCGGTGCAGGAGGGGCGTGCCGACTTCATGCCCGTCTTCCTGTCGGAGATCCCGCAGGTCATCCGGAGCGGGCGCGTCGCGGTGGACGTCGCGATCGTGCAGGTCAGCCCTCCCGACCGGCACGGCTTCGTCAGCCTCGGCGTGGCGGTCGACATCGTCCGGGCCGCCGTCGACTCCGCCGCGCTCATTCTGGCCGAAGTCAACCCGCACATGCCGCGGACGCACGGCGATTCCTTCGTCAGCGTCGACAAGATCGCCCACCTCGTCCCCGTCGACTACCCTCTCCCGGAGCTGCCGGTCGAGCCGATCGACGACGTCTGCCGGCAGATCGGGCTTCACGCCTCGGGCCTCATCGGCGACGGGGCGACGCTCCAGATGGGGATCGGCCGCATTCCCGACGCCGTCCTCGCCTGTCTCGGAGGCCGGCGTGATCTCGGCGTCCACACCGAGATGCTCTCCGACGGCGTGATGCGCCTCGCGCAGGCGGGCGTCATCACCGGCAAGAAGAAGACGCTCCTGCCCGGAAAGATGGTGACCTCGTTCCTGATGGGCTCGCAGAAGCTCTACGAGTGGGCGCACGACAACCCGGCCCTCGAGATGCGGCCCTCGAGCTTCACGAACGACCCCTTCCAGATCGCGCGAAACGACAACATGATCTCGATCAACTCGGCGCTCGCCGTCGACCTGACCGGACAGGTGGCCGCCGACACGATCGGCGGGCGGTTCTTCTCGGGGATCGGCGGGCAGGTGGACTTCATCCGGGGGGCTTCGCGCAGCCAGGGCGGACGTCCCATCATCGCCCTTCCGTCGACGGCGAAGGGCGGCCAGGTGAGCCGGATCTGTCCGGTCCTGGAGGAGGGCGCGGGCGTCGTGACGAGCCGCGGCGACATTCACTACGTCGTGACGGAGTACGGCGTAGCCGACCTGTGGGGGAAGAACATCCGTCAGCGGGCCGGGGCCCTCATCGACATCGCCCACCCCGATTTCCGGAAGGACCTCTGCGCCGCCGCCCGGCAGCGGAAGTACATCTTCGCCGGCTGAGCGCCCTCCCGTAACCTTTCGGCCCGCCGCGCGTCTTCCTGAGGCGATGGCTTCGGTCCGGCCGGCGGTGGAGGAACGGCTCACGGCAGACGAGGACCTGTCCTGGCTCGCGATGATCCGCGAGGGAAAGCCGGAAGGGGCCGCCGAGCTCTTTCGGAGGTATTCGGGCCCCGTCTTCCGGTACGCCGACCGCCTCCTCGGGAGCCGGCCCGAAGCCGAAGAGGTCGCTCAGGAGGTCTTTCTGAAGCTGATCACCCGGGTCGACCAGTA
>JBLMYG010000206.1:0-8131 GCA_050258155.1 Acidithiobacillales bacterium | reverse complement strand
CTTGCGGCCGCTCGCGCGGGCGAGGGAGAAGAGGAACCGCTCTTCGCGTCCGTGTCGCTCTCCGGTTCGGGGGACGACCAGCCTTCCGGCCGGGCCGTGGAGCCGGCTTCTCTCCTCGTCGAAGAGGAGCGGGTCGGGGCGTGACGGCCGCGGAAACGACTGCTCGACGAGGCCCGGGACGAGGACGAGGTCGAAGAGGAGGCCGCGCGCCGAGACGGCGGAGAGGAGCGCAACGCCGTCCCGCTCGAACCGCCCGCGGATCTCGGGGGAGAGGTCGATCGCCTCTTCGAGAAGCGGGTCGACCGTGGCCGCGTTGACCGCGGCACCTCGCCAGACCCGTTCGAGACCTTCGATCGCCTCGAAGCCCCGCTCCAACCGCTCTCGCTCCGGGTTCCCCGGGAGGAGGAGATCGGCCGTGCGCCGGAGCCGCCGTGCCCACGTCTCCCAGCTCGCGGGCGACGACTCGGGGAGAAGGTCGCGGACCTCCGCGACGGCCTTCGCGAGGAGGTCGAGCTCCGCCCTCTCCCGCTCCCGCCGGGCTGTGAACCAGCCGTCCGGGTCGTCCACGACCGGGAAGGGGCGCGCGAGGCGCGCCTTCGAAGCGGCGACAGCGCTCTCGAGCGCCGCGAGCCCTTCGGGGACGCCGAGGGAAGCGAGGGCGGCCCCCAGCCTTGCCGACGTCGCCCCGGCGAGCCCGAGCGCGGGGAAGCGTCCGAGGGTTTCGAGGAGGTCGAGGAGCTCCCGGAAGGTTTCGGCAGGGAAATCGCTGGCGGCGAGGGAAAAGAGGAGCCGAACGGCGCGTCCGGGGGGGGAGGCCGCGAAACCGGAGCCGGCCGGCCGGAAAAACGGGATCTTCCGGAGGGAGAGCTCTGTGACGAGCGGAGGCTCCTGCACCTCGGGGTTCCGGACGAGGATCGCGATCCTGTGAAGGGGGATGCCGGCGTCGGCGGCCCGGAGGATCTCCCGGACCACCTCGCGTGCTTCGGCGTTCTCCGACGGAGAGATGGTGACCGCCGGGTCGAGGAGCGGCGGCACGGCGAGGCGGCGGGCGTCGACTCCGAGGAGACCCTCGAAGAGGGCGGTTCGGACGGGGGCGAGGCCGGGAGGCTCGGGGGCTCCGTCGTCGGGGACGAATGCGTATACGGGCCGCGCACTCGCGACGTTCTTCAGGAGGCTCTCGCGGATCCCCCCGAGGTCGTAGAGGCCGTAAACGAGGAGGGGCTCGTCCGACCGAGGGATCGGCGACGCGGCGGCGCGCTCGAGGAGAGACGTCGCGTCACGGAACCGGCGCCGGGATGTTTCGAACCCCTCGAGGACCGCCGCGAGGGCGGCGAGGTGGCGCTTCCGGTCGTCGTGCGTGGATGATTCGGGGAGGAGCAGCGGGAGCTCTTCCGAGCGGATCCCGGCGTCGCGCAGGTCGTTCGCCGTCGAGACGAGCGCCGCGGCGAGCGACGGACGTGTTCGGATCGCCTCGAAGGCGACCGCCTCCTTCGTCCCGAGCAGCGCTTCCCGGGCGAGGAGCGCTTCGCCGAGGGGGGGCATCGGCGGGCGGGTGTCGTCGTCCGGGGCGACGTCTCTCGCGAGGTCGAGGAACGTGAGAAAGCGGAGATTCGCCACGGCGCCCATTTCGTCGGCCGCGCGCCGGCGGAGGTAGACCGCGAGGAGGTTCGACCCGACGAGAACCTCCACGGGGCGGAGAGGGTCCTCCCGTTTCAGTTCTCTGACCGCCGCCAGGAACCCCGGCTCGAGGGACGCGAACGGCCCGGTGACGAGGCGGTGGGCGGGGGCGGAGGACGACACGGGGGAAGTGTAGCCACGGGGGTGGACGAACGGAGTCCGTGTGATCATCGCCGGAGATGGAATCGCTGAGGCTCGGCCTTCCGACGCTTCTCGTGATCCTCGTCTACCTCGCCGGCATCAACCTCCTCGGTGCCCTCCTCGGGAGGGGACAGAAGGATGCGAAGGACTATTTCCTCGGGGCCCGGGCGCTGCCGTGGACCGCGGTCATGGGGTCGGTCGTCGCGACCGAGACCTCCGCCCTGACGTTCCTCTCGGTCCCGGGAGACGCGTACCGGAGCGGCTTCGCCTTTCTCCAGCTGACGTTCGGGTACCTCGCTGGGAGGATCGCGGTGGCGGCTTTCCTCCTGCCGAGCTACTTCCGGGGCGAGATTCCCACGGCGTACGCCCTTCTCGAGCGCCGCTTCGGCGTGGCGACGCGCCGATTCACGTCGTTCGTCTTCATGCTGACGCGCGTCATGGCGGCGAGCGTCCGGCTCGCGGTCCCTGCCATCCCGATCGCCCTGATGACGGGCGCTCCCGTCTGGGCGGCGATCCTCGCCCTCGCCGCGGCGACAGCCCTTTACACCTATCTCGGAGGCCTCAAGGCGGTCGTCTGGATCGACGTGATCCAGGTCGTCGTCTACCTGACCGGCGCCTTGATGTCGCTGGGGATCCTCCTCGGACGGATCCCGGGAGGGCTCGCGGGGGCCTTCGCCCGGAACGCCGAAGCCGGCCAGCCGGTCCACCTCCTCGACTTCGCCCTCGACCCGTCCCGGCCGTACACGTTCTGGGCCGGCCTCGTCGGCGGGGCGTTCCTCGCGATGGCCAGCCACGGCGCCGACCAGCTGATCGTCCAGCGGCTCCTCGCCTGCCGCTCGCTCCGCGACGCCCGGCGGGCCCTCGTCGGAAGCGGCGTCCTCGTCATCCTCCAGTTCGCGCTCTTCCTCGCCATCGGGGTCTGCCTCTTCGCCTTCTACGGCCGCCCGATCGACCCTGCGGCCGCGAACGCCTTCCGGACGAGCGACCAGATCTTCCCGCTCTTCATCGTGAAGGAGCTTCCCGGCTGGCTCTCGGCGTGGCTCGTGGCGGGGATCTTCTCGGCGGCGATGTGCTCCGAATCGTCGGCGCTCAACTCGCTCGCCTCCGCGCTCTCCCTCGACTTCGTCTCCCCGCTGATGGGAAAGGAGGCCGTCGAGGGGAGACGGGGCCTCCGCCTCGGGAAGATCCTGACCCTTTTCTGGACGGTCGTTCTCGGCGGGCTGGCCGTCGGCTTCAGCCTCGTCCCTCAGGAGGAGCCCGCCGTACAGGTGGCGCTCGGCCTCGCCAGCGTCACGGGCGGAGGCCTTCTCGGGGCGTTTCTTCTGGCCCTCTACGTCCGAAGGGCACGGCAGTCGGATGCCATCGCGGCCGTCGGCATCTCGGCCGCCCTCATGTTCCTCCTCTGGCTCGGCGCGCACGCCGACGTCGGCTTGCCGCTCGGAAAGGAGATCGCCTGGCCCTGGTACTCGATGATCGGGGCCGGGATCACGCTGGGGGCGGGGTGGCTTCTCTCGTGCCGCCGAGGCGGCCGCGGGGATCCAGCCACGAATAAAGGCCCGGGAGGAGCAGCAGAACGACAGGCCCCGACAGGACGAAGCCGCCGATGACGGCGATGGCGAGCGGCTGAAGAAGCTGCGAGCCCTCCCCGAGAGCGAGGGCGAGGGGCGAGAGGGCGAAGGCCGTGGCCAGGATCGTCATCGAGACCGGCCGGAGGCGGCGCACGGCGGCCTCGGCCCACGCCTCTCGGACGGGCCGCCCCCGCCGGAGCTCCTCGCGCGCCTCGTGGATGACGAAGACGGCGTTCTCGCCGGCGATCCCCACCATCATGATCGCGCCGACGAGGCTGGAGATGTTCAGCGTCATGCCGGCGAGCAGAAGCGCGGCGAAGACCCCGGCGAGGACGGTCAGCGACAGGAGAGACGTCAGGAGCGGGGCGCGAAAGTCGCCGAACGCGAAGAGGAGAACGACCGAGACGAGAAGCAGTCCTCCCGCCAGGACGCCGAGGAGCTCCTTGAAAGAGGCCTGCTGCTGTTCGTAGAGGCCCCCGAAACTGATCGACATTCCCGGCGGGAGCGGCAGCTCCGAATCGAGACGCTGCCGGACCTCGCTCATCGTCTTTCCGAGGCTGCGCCCGGAGAGGCGGCCGGTCACCCCAAGGTAGCTTCGAAGGTCGTCGCGGTCGATCTCGGCCTCGGGGGGACCCGTCGAGACGGTCGCGAGAGAACCGAGAGGGAGGAGAGCTCCCGAAGGGATCCGGACGCTCAGGCTCGCCAGCTCCGGAGCAGCCTGTGAGAAGACGCGAACGTCGTAGAGGCGCTCTCCAACGCGGAGCTTCGCCGCGACCGTCCCGACGAGGGCGGGCTCGACGGCGGCGTGCAGGTCCTCCGTCGTCATTCCATGGCGGGCCAGCTCGAGCGGCCTCACCCGGATGTCGAGCGACGGCCCGGCGATGACCCGCCCGTCGAAGACGTCTTCCACGCCCCGGACGCTCTGGAGGATCCGGGCCGCCCGCCCGGCCTTCTCCTGGAGGACGGCCTGATCTTCTCCGTAGATCTTGATGTCGAGCGGCTGCGGCACCCCCCCGGTCAGGTCGCCGATGTTGTCCTCGAGGAGCTGTCCGAAGTCGGTGTGAAGCGCCGGCTCCGTGGCCGCGAGCCGCGCGCGCAGGTCGGCGATGACCTCGCCGACGGGACGGCGCGCCCGTCTCGGCTTCAGCTTGATGACGTAGTCGCCGCGGTTCGGCTCGGTGATGAAGAAGCCGAGCTGCGTCCCCGTCCGGCGCGAATAGCTTTCCACATCCGGCAGCGACAGGATGACTTTCTCGGCCTGATCCAGCATCGCGTCGGTGTCGGTCAGGGACGTCCCGGGAGGCGACCAGTAGTCGAGGATGATGGATCCCTCGTCCATCTCCGGCAGGAAATCCGTACCGATCCGCGCGTAGAGGAAAGCTCCGGCCCCGAGGAGCAGGAGGGTCGCGGGAGCCGCGATCCAGCCGCGGGCCGTCAGGAACCGGACGGCGCGGAGAAAGGGAGACGGCCGGATCTCGTCGGCGGGCCTCGCCCCGGGGCGACGGGTGCCGGAAAGCGCCGGCGGCACGACGAATGCTGCGAGAAGGAACGAGACGCCGAGCGAGAGGGCCATGGTCATGGCGAGGGGCTTGAAAAAGGCGCCGACGACGCCGGTCAGGAGGGCGAACGGGGCGAAGACGACGATGGTCGAGAGGCTCGACCCGAGGAGCGCGGGGAAGATCTCGCGGAGCCCGCTCACCTCCGGATGCTCCGAGAGCCGCATCCGGCGGTGATGGTGGATGCTTTCCACGACGACGATGGCGTCGTCGGCCACGAGGCCGAGCGCCGCGGCAATTCCGCCGAGCGTCATCAGGTTGATCGTTTGTCGGGCGGCCGCGAGGCCGAGCAGGACCAGTGCCACCGAGAGAGGAATCGTGACGACGGCCACGAGGGTCAGCCGGAGATCCCTCAGGAAGAGGACGAGCACGAGCGCGGCCAGCGCGACCCCGATCAGTATGGCGTCGCGGACACCGTGCACGGAGCCGGAGACGAACGCAGCCTGGTCGTAGAAGCAAGCCCACCGGACGCTCTTCGGCAGCAGGTCGGGGCGCTCCGCGAGGAGCCGGTCGATGTCGCGGGCGATCTCGACCGTGTTTGCCGAGGGCTGCTGGATCACGTTGAGAAGGACGGCGGGGCGCCCGTTCGCTGTCGTCCGGATGTACGAAACCGCGTCTCCGACGGAGATCGTGCCCAGGTCGCCGAGCCGCGCCGGGACACCGCCGGGGATGGAGAGCGAGAGGTCCGCCAGCGCGGCCCGCCCGGCGGCCCGGCCGCTCACGAGCGAGAGGTAGAGCTCGTGGTTCCTTTCGACGAGACCGGCCGAGAGGATCCGGTCGTTCTTCCGGATCGCCTCGACGACGTCGCCGGCCGAGAGCTTCCGGCCCGCCAGCGCGTCGGGATCGAGCCGGATCTGGAACTCGCGCCGGCGTCCGCCCTGGATCTGCACCTGCGAGACGCCGCGGATGCGGATCAGCTCCGGCTTGAGCGTGTACTCGGCCAGGTCCCAGAGATCGGCTTGCGAGAGGGTGTCGGACGTGAGCGCGTAGCCGAGGATCGGGAAGATCGCCGTGTTCATCCACTCGACGTCGATGCGGGCGCCGGCGGGAAGGTCGGGCCTGATCCGCGCCACCTCGGCCTGGACCCGCTGTAGGGCCAGGCTCATCTCCGTCCCCCAGACGAACTGGGCGCTGATCTCGCACGAGCCTCGCGACGTGGCCGAAAGGACGCGCTGCACTCCGGGGACCCGGTGGATCGCCTCCTCGAGCGGTCGCGTCACCTCCGGCATCATTCGCGCCGCCGGCTCCTCGCCGGCGTCGGCGATCACCTTGACGATCGGAAACGTCACGGCGGGGAAGATGGCGGCGGGGAGGCGCGTGGCGAGGAAGGCGCCCGCGACCGAGAGCAGCCCGACGAGGAGAAAGATCGCGGCGGCGCGTCCTTCCGGCGGACCTCCCCGCCTCATGGCACCACGGCCACGCGCGCTCCCTCAGGGAGCCCCGGCTGGCCCGACACGATCAGCCGCTCCGTCGGGGGAAGGGGGGGCGACGTGATCTCCGTGACGGAACCCCGGCTCAGCCCGGTCCGGACCTCGATCCAGTGGACCTTCCCCTCCGGCGTGATTGCCGCTACCCGGGTGGTGCCGGTCACGTCGTCGCGCAGAAGGGCGGCGTCAGGCACGACGGTGGCATTCCGGTGGTCGCCGACGACGACGTGAGCCGTCCCGAAGAGGCCCACGGTAAGACGGAGGTCCTTTCGCTCGAAGTCGATCCGGACGGGGACGGTGAGGTCGGCCGGATTGGCGCGCGGCAGGACGTCATGCAGGCGGCCGGGGAGCCCCCGCGGCTGGCCGACGAAGTCGATCGTGGCCCTCTGGCCCTTCCGGAGCCGCGGAAGGTCGGCCTGGACGACGTCGGCGACGAAGACGACCGAGTCGGCGGACGAGAGGGTCAGGACCTCCTGCCCGTCGCCCAGACGGTCTCCGGGACTCGCCGCGTGCGACACGACGACGCCGTCCACGGCGCTCGTGAGCGGCGAGCGGACGAGATTCTTCTCGGCGAGCTCCACGGCCCGGGCGGCGTCGCGTATCTCCGCCCCCGTAAGGGCCTGGCGGGCCATCTCCCGTGCGCCGGCGAGCGCCGCTTCGGAGTCGCGTGACACGACGGAACCGACGACGTCACCCTTGCTGACCGCGTCGCCGTCCGCCACGGTGAGCTGGACGAGCGTTCCCGCGAACGGGGCGCGTACCTGCTGCTGGACGATCGCTGCGGTGCGCCCCGGGGCCGTGACGAGGTCGGGCAGGTCGGCTTTCGCGATGGCGGCGACCCGGACGGGCGTCCCGGCGGCGGCGCTCGCGGACCTCTTCTCCGCGGCGAAGGGGGCATCCCCTTTCCGGCAGCCGCCCGCGAAGGCGAGGAGGGCCGCGGCGAGAAGAAGGCTCTTTCGCCTCACCGTCCCCCCCAGCGACGCTCGAGCGCCTGCGCGATCCGGAACCGCCGGACGGCGTCCGCGAGGCGAAGCTGCGAATCGACGGACGCCGTGTAGGCGTCGAGGACCTCCAGGGACGTGGCTGCGCCCCCGCGGTAGCGGCTTTCGGTGGCCAGATAGGAATCCCGCGCGTCCGGGGCAGCCTGCGACAGGATCCGGATCTGCTCGTAGATCTTCCCGAGAGCAGCGTGCGCTCGCTCCCACTCGAGACGGGCGCGGCGCTGCACTGCACCCTCCCCGGCCCGGGCCTGCTCGACCGCCTGCTGCGCCTGATAGACGCGCGCCCGGTATCCCCCTGCATCCCAGAGCGGGAGGTCGAGGTAAAGGCTCACGGAGAAACCTGCGTCGCGCCAGAGGCGGTCGAGGAAGGTGGCGTCCGGATCCTTGGCTTTGACGTCCGGCGGGACGAGTTGTGTCGTGTCGGAGCCGAGGAATCCGACGTCGGCTGCCGCCAGGAGATGCGGCTTCCTCTCGGAGGCTACGGCCGTGAGGTCCGCGGCGGCGGCCTTCGAGAGGGCGGCCGCCTCGGCCAGCTCGGGGGCCCGGCCCCACGCCGCAGCCCCGGCGTCCGCAGGAGGGGCGGGTGGCGGCAGGGGAACCAGCTCGATCGGGGCCGAGGGCTCCCGGCCGAGCAGGTCGTTGAGGGCCATCCGGGCCTCGTCGAGACGCTGGTTGGCAGCGACGAGATCCGCCTCTGCTGCGGCGACATGGACGTCGGTCCGGAGAAGGTCGGCCGTGACCCCCTGCCCCTCGGCCTGCCG
>JBLMYG010000205.1:0-2796 GCA_050258155.1 Acidithiobacillales bacterium | reverse complement strand
TTCCCCCTTTCGCTTTCTTGACGGCCACGATTGAGAGCGTCGGCTTGTCCCACGCCTCCACGTGGATCGAACCGTTGACGTTCTGCACCCTGACTTTCTGGACCCCTTCGAGATCCAGGTTTTTCTCGAAACGCTCCTCCGCTTCACTCGCCCGGAGCGTCGCCGGAACGGCGGCCAGGACGAGCGCCGCGAGAGCCGCCGCGAGGGACGGTAGGCGTCGTCGGGGACTGAGCTGAGCTCTCATCGTTCCGGCTTCCTCTCTCCAGAACGAGAATCGGGCGGCAAAAGTTTCGGAACTACGACTCGAGGAGCATGGTTCCGGCCAGCCGGTCGCCTCCCCTTCGTCCATCACGGCGGCGCATAACTGCTATCAGCTCAATCAGATTCCACCCGGGAACCAGCAGGGGAAGGTTTCTGGTCACGGAGGCGACGACTCCGACGGGACGCCCTCCGTCCCGGACGAGGCGAAGCCCGAAGAGCTTCTTGCCCGGGCTTCCGCCGCCCGTGTCCCGGAGAAGAAAGAGAATGGCGAAGAGCCCCTGAGCTGCGAGGAAGCCTCTGGCCAGCGACGCCGGCGGGTCGGCAACGAAGAGGAGAAAGGCCACGATCGCCAGAGTCGAGAGGAGGAGCGGTCCCCCGGCGAGGAGAAGAAGATCCACCCCGTACGCGGCCGCGCGGATCCAGAGGCGCTCCGGCGGAAGGACGCCGGGGGGGAGCTCGCCGTAGGATGCCGCATCGTGCCGCTTCCGAGCGCCGGCCGCCGCTTTCTCGCCCGGTTTCGATCGGCTCCGAAGGTCGAACTTCACCTGCACCTCGAGGGAAGCATCGCGCCGGCGACTCTCGTCCGTCTGTCGGGGCGCTCGCCCCGCCCCATTTTCCCCGACCTCGCCGCCCTCCGCACCCGGCAGGCCGGTACCGGTGACATCGGCCGTTTCCTCGAACTCTACCGCGACGTCTGCCGCTGTCTGTCGCGTCCCGATGATTACGCCGAAGTGGCCGGCGACCTCGTCGGCCGGCTCCACCGCGAACGGATCCATTACGCAGAGGTCTACGTCTCCCCGGCCGTGGTCGAGAAGATCGGACTCCCGTGGCCTCCCGTTCGGGACGCCCTCGAGAGGGTCTTCGCCGATCACGAACGGCGCGGCCGCGGAACGATCCGCGTCCTTCTCGACTCGGTCCGTCAGTGGGGGCCCGGCGCGGCCAACAGGGTCCTCGACCTGCAGGAGCGGTCTCCCTGGCCACGGGTCGCCGGCTTTGGTCTCGGCGGCGACGAAGCTTCCCTCTCCGCCCGCGACTTCGAGCGCGTTTACGCGCGTGTCCGGAGCCTCGGCCTCGCGCCCCTCGTCCACGCGGGAGAGTCGAGTGGCCCTGAATCGGTCGCTGCCGCGCTCCGGTGGCTGAGGCCTGTTCGGATCGCACACGGGATCCGGGCGGCGGAAGAGCCTGTGTTAATGCGAGCCTTGGCAAGGAGGGGCATCGCCTGCGACGTCTGCCCGACGTCGAATGTCGCGACGAGCGCGCTCCCGTCGATCGGCGACGTGGCCCGGGGCGTTCGCGCCCTGCTTGCCAGCGGCGTGACCGTCACGGTTGGGACGGACGACCCGGGCCTCTTCGGTACGACGCTCCTCGGCGAGTTCCGGAAGCTCGCCGGCGCGGGGCTGGCAGGGAGGGAGCTGGAGGAACTGGCCCGCGGTGGCCGAGTCGCTTCCCTCAGCGGGCGAGGACGTTCTCGTAGACGTTGAGATAGCGCGGGACGATTCGGGCGGCGTCGAAGAGGGAGACGGCGCGCCGGCGGGAGGCCGCCGACACGGCTGCATGGCGTGCCGGGTCGGAGAGAAGAGCGACGGCCTCCGCGGCGAGGCCGTCCACGTCGCCCACCGGCCGGAGAAAGCCGGTCACGCCCTTCTCGACCACCTCCGGCAGGCCGCCTGCGTCGTACCCGAGGACCGGAACGCCGCAGGCCTGCGCCTCGAGCGCCGAGAGGCCGAACGACTCGGAATTTGACGGGAGAAGGTAGAGATCTGCCGTCTGGACGACCGATTCGAGGAACGGGATGTTTCCAAGGAACGTCACGGAGGAGGCGAGGCCCTTTGCGCGGCAGAGGTCCTCGGCCGCCGGGCGGTCCGGGCCGTCGCCCACCATGATGAGCCAGGCCGGGATGACGCGGTTGACGCCGGCGAAGATCTCGACGACGTCGAGGACCCGCTTGACCGGGCGAAAGTTCGAGACGTGAAGGAGAATCTTCCGTCCCTGCGGGGCCACGCGGCAGACGGTCCCCTCCGCCGGCGGCTTCCAGCGCTCCGGGTCGATAAAGTTGGGTATGACCTCGATCTCCTTTTCCGGGCGGAAGACGTCGCGCGTCACGTTTCGGAGATGGACGGAGACCGCGGTCACCGCGTCGGAGCGTTCGATCCCGAAGCGCGTGATCGGAAGGTACGACCTGTCCTGGCCGACGATGGTGATGTCGGTCCCGTGGAGCGTCGTGACGACGGCGAGGCTCGTCGGAGCCAGCATCTCACGCGCGAGGTGCGCGGAGATCGCGTGCGGAAGCGCGTAGTGCGCGTGGAGGAGGTCGAGCCCCTCGTGCTCCGCCACGTCGACGATCCGGGTGGCGAGGGCGAGGTCGTACGGGGCGTACTGGAAGAGCGGATACGAAGGGACCGTCACCTCGTGGTACGCGATCCGGTCGGTGAAGGCGTTGAGCCGTGACGGAGGGGCGTAGGTGATGAAGTGGACGAAATGGCCGCGCCGGGCCAGCTCCAGCCCCAGCTCGGTTGCAACGACCCCCGACCCTCC
>JBLMYG010000204.1:0-9828 GCA_050258155.1 Acidithiobacillales bacterium | reverse complement strand
GGTCCGCTGCCGGCCGGCTGAACTTCGACGTCGAGAAGGCCCGGCGCGATGCGGCGCGGCTCGCCGGGGACCTTTCCAGAAAGGTCGGCGGCACCGTCGAGACGTTCGTCTCCGAAGCTCTTCACCGGATCAACGTCCCGACGCGGCGGGAGCTCAAGGACCTGACAGCGAAGGTCGACGTTCTCGGACGGAAGATCGACGGCCTGAAGGCGACGCGCCGCGTCCCGATGAAGAGGGCTCGCCGCGCCGCGTGACGGAACCGGTCGAATTCGCTAAGCTCCACGGCGCTGCCCTGAAAATGCAGCGCCTTTTTCTTTCGTGGCGAGCCACCGAGCGCGACACCCGCTGAAGCTAGTGCCCGACCTCCGGGCGAAGGCCGCGCATCCCCGGTCGTCCCCGCCCCCCGTCCGCGGCCGCCTGGCCCTCGCCTGCGCGGGCGGCGGGGTGACGGGAGCCATCTACGAGATCGGGGCCCTCGCCGCCCTCGAAGAGCGCCTCGAGGATGTCTCCCTCAACGACTTCGACGTCTTCATCGGCGTCTCCGCAGGGGCCTACATCAGCGCGCTCCTCGCCAACGGCATCACGCCCGGCGTCCTCTACCGGAACGTCACGCAGACCGCCAGGTCCCGGACCGACATCGACGACCTCGGTCTCTTCCGCCTCAATTACGAGGAGATCCTCCTCCGCCTCGTGAAGGCCCCCGTCACGATTCTCGACGCCGCCTGGGACTACTACAAGAATAGCCACGAGACGACACTGACCGATCTCGTCGCGTCCCTTGCCGCGCTCCTTCCCTCCGGCGTTTTCACGAACGACGGGCTGGAGGAGTGGCTCTCGCATCTGTTCGAGCATCCGGGCCGGACGAACGACTTCCGGAAGCTGAAGAGGGCCCTCCGGCTCGTGGCCGTCGACGTCGACACCGGCGATGCGACCACGTTTGGCGCGCCCGGCCATGATTCCGTCCCGATTTCGAAGGCGGTCGCCGCCTCGTGCGCGCTCCCCGGCCTCTACACGCCGGTCAGGATCGGCGGCGTCGACTACATCGACGGCGGGGTCCGGAAGACGGCCCACCTCTCGCTCGCGTTCCACGAGCGATGCGGCCTCGCGATCTGCATCAACCCCATCGTCCCCCTCCGTTTTCTCAGGCTCGGCGAGTCCTCCGGCGGGAACGGGAACGGAAGGAGCGGGCTGAAGCGAGGCGGCCTGACGACGATTCTGGATCAGGTCTTCCGCGTGACGCTCCATTCGCGGATGAGCTACGGTCTCTCGCGCTACCGGCGCGAGGATCCCGAGGCCGATGTCCTCCTCTTCGAGCCGCGGGCCGACGAGCTTCCCCGCGTCATGCGAAGCATCATGCGGACCTCCGGACGGGCCCGGATCGCCGAGTACGCCTACCGGACGACGATGCAGACGATCGACGCCGACTACGCGAGATACAGGCGAGTCCTCGCCCGCCACGGGCTGAAGCTTCGCCCCGCGTCGGCGGTCGACGGCTCGCGCATCAGCCGGCAGGCCGACCGGAGCGACGAGGCGGCCCCGATCCGCCTCCGGGCGGAGCTCGAGACGCTGGAGCGGGACCTCGCGCGCTGGGACGCGGCGCGTCAGCGCTGAGGTCCGTCAGGCCTCCCCCTCCGCCGCCAGAGCCTCGATCCGCTCGGAGTCGTAGACGTTGAGACCGGGCGGCTCCCGACGCGCCACCCTCACCATCGCCGCCGCCACCGTGGCGCTCTCCACCGGACGGAACCGGCGGAGAGGGCCGACCATGGCGAAGGAGAGCGCCGAGAACGCCGCGAGGCCGAGACGCTCGAAGGGCCGCTCCTCGGCCCGCTGTCCCGCCAGGAACGAAGGGCGAAAGATCTGGACAGCGCCAAAACCGAGCTTCCGGACGGCCTCCTCGGCCTCGCCCTTCACGCGGATGTAGAAGACGCTGGACGAGGGGTTGGCCCCGAGCGCGCTGACGAGGAGAAACTGCCGGGCGCCGCTCACGAGCGCGAGGCGCGCCGTCTCGACGACGTAGGTGAAGTCCACTTTGTAGAACCCCGGCTGCGAGCCGGCCGCCGCGATCGTCGTTCCGAGGGCGCAGAAGACGTCCGTGACGCGCGGGAAGCCGGAGAGCTGTCTGAGGCGGTCGAAATCGACGAGACGCGCCACGAGCTTCGGGTGGGAGACAGGGACCCTTCTCCGGGCGAGAACGATGACCTGGCTCCAGGCGTCGTCCGCGAGAAGCAGCCGCAGACAGTCTCTCCCCACGAGCCCGGTCGCGCCGACCAGAAGGGCCGTCCGCTTCGATTCGGTGTGTCCCATTGACGGTGGCGTTCCAAGAACAATACCAATTCGTGTGGCCCGGAGGGGATGTCTCCCTCCCGGACCCCCCTTCATTCGCCCGTGAAGAGATCGCCGCGGCGCGTGAGGCGGGAGTCGACCATGGCCTGCAGCGCCGTCCGGACCCGATCGGCCAGCTCGTTCACGATCATCGGGCGCTCGGCGATGGCCGGCCCGTGCTCGAAGACGACCGGAGTTCCGAAGTCGATCCACCACTTCGTCGGGAGCGGCACCACGCCGAGGAGGCCGAGTGCCGGGAAGAACGGGGTCACCGGGAAATACGGGAGGCCGACCGGCCGCCCGACGAAGTCGAGCCGGAACAGGTTCGGGTAGATCTCTTCTGCCCCCACGACGCTGACGGGAATGATCGGCGCACCCGTCCGGAGGGCGAGGCGAATGAAGCCGCCGCGCCCGAAACGGGCGAGGCGGTAGCGGTCCCGGAAGAGCTTGCCCACCCCTTTGATTCCCTCGGGAAAGACGCAGACCACCTCGTCGCGCGAGAGGAGGCGTTCGCCGTTTTCGGGACAGGCCCGAACCTCGCCCATGTTGCGGAGCCACGGCTGGAGGAACGGGAGCGTCGTGAACATGTCGAGGATCAGCATCCTCGCCTCGCGGCGCGCCGGGTGCTCGAGACGGAGGCTCGTCTTGATCATCGCGCCGTCCCACGGGAGGACCCCGGAGTGGTTCGCCACGAGAAGAGCCGGTCCGGTTCCCGGGACGTTCTCGAAGCCGGTCGCCGTCACCCGCCACCAGACCCGGTAGAGGAACTCGAAGAGCGGCCACCATGTCCTCGCCGCCGGCTCGTCGAAGCCGAAGTCGTCCAGGTCGAGCGTCCGCGAGCGGTGCCGGAAGAGATTCCAGAGGTCGACGGCGGAGCGCGGCGACGACAGCTCCGGGTTGTCGCGGACGAAGTGGGCCGCTTCGCCGAGGAGGCTGGCCATCAGTCCCTCGGACGGCTTCGGGAGGAGGCTGGGGGCGAACGGGCTCGCTGGCGGCGTCACGACGCGGCCTTGGTCAGGTCCGGCGCGTCGGCAGCCGGCCCGCGCCCGGGCCGATGCTCTGGAACCCGGGAGCTCTCCATGGTCTTCGCGGCCTGCGCGGGGGGCGGGCCGGGGGGTCTGACACGGAACATGTAATGGAAGTCTGCCGTCCGGGCGACCTCGTCCAGCTTGTCGAAGTCGAGAAGGCCGGCGCCGCCGCGCCGTGCCCGCGCTGCCTCGAGTATGACGTCGAGCGTCGTCCGGTGCGGGGCGAAGCCGAGGACGCGCCTCGCCTTCCGGTTGTCGGCCACGCAGAGATACCGGAAGTAGTGCGCGTGGATTCCCGGCATCAGGCCGAGGCCGAGCTCCCATGCGGCCTCGTAGAGAAGATAGGCGAGCCCGTGCGGCACCGGTACGGGGAGGGATCCGAACAGGAGCCGGGCCGAGGAGACCGGGAGGACGCCCTCCGGAGCAATGTTGAAGACGCCGGTCGCCTCCGGACGATCGAGAGCGAGAAGAATCGCCTGGACCGCGTCGTCCGTGTCCAGGGCCTGGATGAGGGGGTCGTACCCCATCAGCGTCACGGCAAACGGGGCCCCCAGCACCTTCGTCCGGTAGTCGCGAACGTCGGCGGACATGAACGGTGCGAAGCGGAGGATCGTCACCTTCGACTGGGGGTGCCGCCGAACGTGCTCCCTCGCGTGGCCCTCGGCCTCGACGAAGTCGCGGACAAACCGGTCCTGCGGGTCGGGACGGAGGGGATGCTCCTCGGTCAGGAAGTTCGGATTGTCTCCCCGCGCCCCGTAGACGAGAGTCGTCGAGCCGAGAATGAGGCGCTCGACCTTCGCCTCCCCGGCTGCGGCGAGGACGTGCAGCGAGCCGATCGCGTTCAGCTCGTGGGCGTAGGTTGCGTCCCGGGAGGGGCTCCGGATCTGGGCGAGGTGCACGACGGCCGCCGGGCGCTCCTCCGAGAGGAGCCTGTAAACGGTCCCGTCCGCGTGCGGGAGGTTCAGGTCGAGGAAGCGGTGACGGACCTCGGGCGGGGCGTCCGGAGGCGGTACGAGGTCGAGGACGACGAGATCGTGTGTGCCTCGGGCGGCCAGCGCGCGTATGAATCGGGCTCCGAGAGGGCCTGCGCCCCCCGTGATCGCCACTTTCGGACGCCGCGGGCCCGGAGCGGCGAACTCCACGACGCGCCCCCGGCGGCCCCTCCGCCCCCTCAGCCTCCCGGTCGTCGCCATCGCTCTATTTCTTCCGCCGTCCGGCCTTCGCCTTGAGCCCGGCGACCTCAGCCTCGAGCGCGGCGATCCGGTGTTCGAGCTTCCCGACGTCCCGCCGCGTCGCGAGGTTCATCTTCTTGAGCGCCTCGGCGATCCGCTGGTCGGCCTCTTCCTTTGCCGCCACGCCTTTCTTGAGGATCTCGACGAAGGCCGGATTCGCCATCACCCTGTTCGAGACCTCGGTGAGGAACTCTTCGCCGCGAATGCGAAGCTGAGAGAAGAGGGGCTCGGCCATGTCGCCTCCTTCACGCCGGCTGCTACAGTGACCATTATGGCTCCGCTCCCGGGCTCAGGGGAGTTCCGGCGGATGGGATGACCGACCTCGACCGCCTCCCGGCCGGTCTCTTCGACCGGCGGCTCCTCATCGTGTCGGGCAAGGGGGGCGTGGGAAAGACGATCGTGTCCGCCGCCCTCGCCTCTCTCGCGGCACGGAGGCGCAGGAGCGTGCTCCTCGTCTCGGAAGGGGGGCGCGGGGACGCGCCATCGCTGTTCGGTAAGAGCGATCGGGGATACGTCGAGGCCGAGCTTTCGTCGTCGCTCCGAGGCCTCTCCGCCGGCTTCGACGGCCTCCTCGCGGACTTCGTTCACACCGTCGCGCCCCTCCCGTTCGTCGCGGACAGGATCCTCGCTTCCTCCACCTTCCGCTATTTCACCCGCGCAACGCCCGGCCTTCCCGACCTCCTCCTCTTCGGAAAGATCCGCGAGGTGCTGAAACGGACGAGGAGCACGCGAAAGGCGCCGGCCTACGACCTGGTGGTCCTCGACGCGCCCGCGACCGGACACGCGCTGTCTCTCTTCCGGATGCCACGCGCTCTCCTCGGCGCAACGCCCGCCGGCCCGCTCCGCCACGTGGCCGAGGACCTCGACCGGCTCCTCTCCGACCCCGGGTCGGCCGCCCTCGTCGTGGTGGCCGAGCCCGCCGAGTTCGCCGCCCGGGAGGCGGAGGAGCTCTCGGCCGTCGCCCGGAAGGACGCCGGCCTCGCGACCGCGCTCGTCGTCGTGAACCGGATCGGCCGGAGCGGCCGGCCGGAGACTCTGCCGGAGATCGATCTTCCCGTCCTCCGGATCCCGGAGATCGAGCCGCCCGAAGAGATCAGCGATGCAGGGATATCGCGTCCGGATCCGTCCGAAGAGACCAATTCTTCAAAAGGGGGAGAGAGGTCTCGGCACGGCGCCGCCGCAGCATTCTTCGACCACTTTCTCTTCACCTTCAAAGAATCCGCGGCCGCGCCCGAACGAGCCGTTGGCCCGACGGCGCCTGCGTCGCGGCGAGCACGGGAAGCAAAGGCATCTTCTCTTCGGTATCTCCCCGCCACGTCCCTCCTCCTGTCCCACCGTCTCGATCTCGCCCCGTGGCTGGACGAGGCGCCGCTCATCGTCCTCACCGGGCCGGGAGGGGTCGGGAAGACGACGCTCGCCGCGGCGCTCGGCATCGCGGCGGCCCGCCGCGGGCGGCGCGTCCTCGTCCTGACCGTGGACCCTGCACGCCGTCTCGCACAGGCTCTGGGCCTCGCAGCCGCCGAGGAGCGGTCGGCAGAGCCCGTCCCGGTCCCTCTTCGGGGAACGCCGAAGGGGAGCCTCCATGCCCTCCAGATCGACCCGAAGGCAACCTTCGAGAGGCTCCTCTCCCGGGTCGCGTCCCCCGCGGCTCTCGAGCGGATCCAGAGAAACAGGCTCTACGCGGGGCTCGTCGACTCCCTCCCCGGCGTCCTCGAGTACATGGGCGTCGAGGCGCTCCACGAGCACGCCCACGACGCCGGGATCGACCTTCTCCTGCTCGACACGCCTCCGGCCGGGCGGGGGCTCGACTTCCTCGCAGCGCCCGACCGGATGGTCGAGCTTCTCGAGAACGACGCTCTCCGCTGGTTTCTCCGGGGCGACTCGCTCCTCTCGCGCGCCCTCTCGGGCGCCTCGCGGGGGGCCGCGGCCGTCCTGAGGCTCGCGGACAACGTTCTCGGCTTCGGCTTCCTCTCCGACCTCGCCGATTTCTTCCGCGCCTTCGACGGGCTCTACGACGGCTTTGCAGAGCGGAGCCGGGAGATCTCGGCGCTCCTCGAGACGGCCCGGCATCTCGTCGTCTCTTCGCTCGACGAGACGGCCCTCCTGACCGCGGCCGGGACGGCCAGCGCCCTCGTCGGGCGCGGCGCTTCGCCGGGGCTTCTCCTGAATCGCGTCCCGGCCGGGACACGCCCCCCCGCGCTCCCTCCGCCCCTCGCGTCCCTTCCGGCCGTGGCGCTCCGGGAGAGTGCCGCTCCGGCGCCGGAGCTGCCGGAAATCCTTGCCGCCGCCTTCGTCTGATCAGGAGAGCGACGCGAGGAGGCCACCAAGTCCTTCGACGAGGACGCCTCGTGCCCCCTCGATCGCCGGAGCCGCCGGACGGTCCGCATCCCAGAACGGCACCTTCTCGCGGAGTCGGCGGTGCGCCTCCTCGAGGACGTCGGAACTCCTGAGCGGCCTTCGGAGGTCCAGGGCCTGCGCCGCGGCGAGCAGCTCGATCGCGAGGACCGTCTCGAGCATCTCGACGTTCCGGGCGAGCTTTCGGGCGGCGATCGGTCCCATCGAGACGTGGTCTTCCTTTCCGGCCGAGGTCGGGATCGAGTCGACCGAGGCGGGGAAGGCGTTCGCCTTGCACTCGGAGACGAGGGCGGCCGCCGTCACGTGGACCATCATCAGCCCCGAGTGGAGACCTCCCTCCCGAACGAGGAAGGCGGGGAGGTCCCTGGAGAGCGAGGGATTGACGAGCCGCTCCGTGCGCCGCTCCGAGATCGACGCGAGGTCGGCAGACGCCGCCGCGAGGAGGTCGAAGACGAGCGCGACCGGCGCGCCGTGGAAGTTCCCTCCGGAGACCAGCTCCCCCCGCCCCGGCTCCGACCCGGCGAAGACCATCGGGTTGTCGGTCGCGGCATTCATCTCGATCTCCACGACCCGCCGCGCGTGGGCCGCTGCGTCGCGGACGGCGCCGTGGACCTGCGGAGCGCAGCGGAGGGCGTAAGCGTCCTGGACCTCGGGACACCCCCGGTGGCTCTCGCGGATCTGCGAGCCCCGGAGGAGGAAGCGGAGGTTCGCCGCCGAGGCTGCCTGCCCGGGATGGGGGCGCGCCGCGTGGATCCGCGCGTCGAAGGCGGCGTCGGTTCCCTTCAAGGCGTCCGTCGTCATCGCGGCGACGAGGTCGGCGGCCGGGAGGAGCCGCAGAAGCCGCGCCAGCGCGAGCGCCCCGACGGCCGTCGTCAGCTGCGTCCCGTTGATGAGGGCGAGCCCCTCCTTGGCCTCCAGCGTCACCGGCTCGAGGCCGGCGGCCCGAAGCGCCTCCGCAGCCGGTCTTCGGCGCCCCGCGTAGAACGCCTCCCCTTCGCCGACGAGGGCCAGCGCGAGGTGGGCGAGAGGCGCGAGGTCCCCGGACGCGCCGACCGAGCCCTGCGACGGGATCACGGGGTGCACCCCCGCATTCAAGAGGGCCACCAGCCGCTCGAGCGTCGGGACACGGACGCCGGAAAACCCCTTCGCGAGGCAGTTGGCGCGGAGGAGGACCAGCGCGCGCACCGTTTCCTCGGGGAGCGGGTCGCCGACGCCCGCAGCGTGGCTCCGGACGAGGTTGAGCTGCAGCTCGCGGAGCTTCTCGTGCGGTATGACGACGTCGGCGAACATCCCGAACCCCGTCGTCACACCGTAGACGACGCGGCCGTCGGCGACGGCGGCGTCGATGACCGCCCTCGCCGCCTCGACGCATTCCACGGCGTCCGGCGCCAGCGAGACACGGAAGCCTCGCCGCGACACGGCCACGAGGTCTTCGAGCGTGAGATGTCCACCGGTCAGCAGAACGGTCCCGCTCAAGGCCTCTTCATTCTCGCAGAGGATTCTCGCTCGAGGGGGTGTCCCGCGCCCCCTCGGGCTCCCCCCACCCCGCGGGCTCCCCCGCCGCGTTAGACTCGCCCGGTGACAAGAACTCGCGGTACGGCCGTGGCCGTCGTGGGCGGCCAGTGGGGAGACGAGGGTAAGGGGAAGATCGTGGACCGGATCTCGCCCGCCTTCGACCTCGTGGCGCGTTATCAGGGGGGCCACAACGCAGGCCACACGGTCCGGTTCGGAAACGAGCATTTCGCCCTCCGCCTCGTCCCGTCCGGCATCTGCCGGCCCGACCTCGTCAACATCATCGGGAACGGTCTCGTCATCGATCCGCGCGCCCTCCTCTCCGAGATCGAGGAGCTCCGGGCGAGAGGGGTGACGGTCGAGGAGAACCTCAAGCTCTCCGATCGGGCGCATGTGATTCTCCCGACCCACGCCCTCCTCGACGGGGCGCGCGAGAAGGCTCTGGCCGGCGCCAACATCGGGACGACGTCCCGCGGGATCGGCCCCACCTACGAGACGAAGGCGAGCCGGCTCGGCGTCCGGATCGCCGACCTCATCGACCCCGACCGCTTCCGGGCGCTCGCCCGGCCGCTCCTGTCCCACCACGCCTCCGTCCTCTCGCACTTCTACGGCGTCGAGGCCCCGAACGTGGACGAAACGCTGGAGACGTACGTCGCCTGCGGCCAGAAGCTCGCACGCTTCGTGACGAACACGAGCGCGTACATCGACGGCCGCCTGCGCGACGGCGCGAAGCTCCTCTGCGAGGGGGCGCAGGGGGCGATGCTCGACGTCGACCACGGGACCTACCCCTACGTGACCTCGTCCTCGACCGGAGCGGGCGGGGCGACCGCCGGCCTCGGCATCGCGCCGTCGGTGCTCTCGGCGGTCATCGGCGTCATGAAGGCCTATACGACGCGCGTCGGCTCGGGCCCTTTCCCGACCGAGCTGTCCGATTCCACCGGCGAGGCGATCCGGAAGCGGGGTGTCGAGTTCGGCACCGTGACGGGGCGGCCGCGGCGCGTCGGCTGGTTCGACGCGGTCGTGGCGCGGACGGCCGTTCGCCTCTCGGGGATCGACGCGCTCGCCCTGACGAAGCTCGACGTTCTCGACGAGTTTCCGGAGGTGAAGGTCGCCATCGGGTACGAGATCGGCGGAGAGCGCGTCACGGAGATCCCCGCGCGGGCGGACCTCTACGGCCAGGCGAGGCCGATCTACCGCAGCTACCCCGGCTGGCAGGCACCGACGGCGGGCGTCGACGCCTTCGAGGCGCTTCCGTCCCGTGCACGCGACTACGTTCTCGCGCTGGAGGCGATCGTCGATGTGAAGGTGGCCCTCCTCTCGAACGGCGCGAAGCGGGAGGAGACGATCCTCCGGCCCGGGACCGTTCTCGACGAGTGGCT
>JBLMYG010000203.1:0-11642 GCA_050258155.1 Acidithiobacillales bacterium | reverse complement strand
CGGTCGCCGCGGCGGCACGGATCCTCAAGGAGAAGGGGGCGAAGCGCGTCCTGCCGCTCCCCGTCTCCGCCCCGTTTCACTCTCTCCTGATGAAGCCGGCGGAGGAGAAGCTGACGCCGTTCCTGGAGGGGACGGCGTTCTCTCCGCTCGCCTTCCCCGTCGTGACGAATGTCGACGCGGCCCCCAATGCCGATCCGGCCGGGGCGCGCGATGCGCTGAAACGGCAGGTCTGCTCGCCCGTCCGCTGGGTGGAGACGGTCCGGTTCCTTTCCGACGCCGCTCCGGGCGCCGTCGAGTGCGGCCCGGGGTCCGTCCTCGCGGGCCTCGCGAAACGGATCGCGCCGGGGTGGCCGGTGGCGCCGACGTCGGACGTGACCGGGATCGGGAGACTCCTCGGGAGCTGAAGGGATCGACACGCTCCCCTGATATCGTGGCGGCGTCCCGGAGGGGGAGAGATGGCCGTTTCGATTTCGCTCGCCGGAAAGATCGCGCTGGTCACCGGGGGCTCGCAGGGGATCGGCGAGGCGATCGCGAAGCGTCTCGGAGAGGCCGGGGCGCACGTGGCCGTCGCCGCCCGGAACGAGGAAAAGGCCCGGGGCGTGGCGCAGGCGATCGCCGCCGCCGGGGGATCGGCCGAGGCGGTCCGGATGGACGTGGCGGACGCGGCCTCCGTGACGGCGGGCGTGAAGGGGCTCGTCGAGAAGCACGGGAGGCTCGACATTCTCGTCAACAACGCGGGGGTCACCGACGACGGGCTGATCCTCCGAATGGGAAAGGACGCCTGGGACCGGGTCCTCGCGACCGACCTGACGGGGGTCTTCCTCGTCGCGCAGGAGGCGGCGAAGACGATGGTCCGGAAGAAGGTGGCGGGACGGATCGTCAACATCACGTCGGTCGTCGGGCTGACGGGAAACGCCGGCCAGACGAACTACGCGGCCGCCAAGGCGGGCGTCGTCGGTTTCACGAAGGCGCTCGCGCGCGAGATCGGCTCTCGCGGCATCACGGTGAACGCCGTGGCGCCGGGCTACGTCACGACGGCGATGACCGACACCCTCTCCCCCGAGGCGAAGGAGGCCCTCTCCCGCCAGATCGTCCTCGGGAGGCTCGGCACGCCCGAGGACGTCGCCGACGCCGTCCTCTACCTGACATCGGATCTCGGCACGTACGTCACGGGAACATGCCTCAACGTCAGCGGGGGACTCTACATCGGGTAGACTCGTCGCCCGGCTTCCAGAAAGACACCGGCGGACACGGCGCGCGGAGATCGTCGTCACCGGATCGCAAGCGGAGGAATTCGATGTCGAACTCGATTGAAGAGAAGGTCAAGAGCATCATCGTGGAGCAGCTGGGAGTCCAGGCCGACGAGGTGAAGCCGGAGGCGTCCTTCGTCGATGATCTCGGCGCCGATTCCCTCGACACGGTCGAGCTCGTGATGGCGTTCGAGGAGGCGTTCAGCATCGAGATCCCCGACGAGGACGCCGAGAAGATCCAGAAGGTCAAGGACGCGATCGCTTACATCGAAGGCAAGGCGAAGCCGGCCTGAGCCGGTCCCCCGATGGCGTCACCTCTCCTCGACGGACGGGGCCGCCGCCGCGTCGCCATCACGGGCGTCGGCCTCGTCTCCCCGGTCGGCCTGACGACCACCGAGACGTGGGAGGCCCTTCTCGAGGGGCGGTCGGGCGTCGGCCCCGTCACCCGCTTCGACGCGACCGACTACGCCTGCCGGATCGCGGCAGAGGTGAAGGGATTCCAGCCGGAGAAGTTCCTCGAGAAGAAGGACGTCAAGAAGTTCGACACGTTCATCCACTACGCCATCGCCGCCGCCAAGGAGGCGCTGGCCGACTCGGGCATCGTCATCGACGAGGCGAACGCGGAAAGCGTCGGGGTCTGCATCGGCGCCGGGATCGGGGGCCTCCCGCTGATCGAGGAGATGAAGGTCACGGTCCTCGAGAAAGGGCCCCGGCGGATCAGCCCGTTCTTCATCCCCGGACTCATCGTCAACATGCCGGCCGGGCTCATCTCCATCCTGACGGGAGCCAAGGGGCCCAACACGGCCGTCGCGACCGCGTGCGCGACCTCGGCGCACGCGATCGGCGACGCGGCGAACATCATCCGGCGCGGCGACGCGGACGTGATGATCGCCGGGGGGACCGAATCGGTCGTCGTCCCGCTCGCCATCGGCGGGTTCGCCGCCATGCGGGCGCTCTCCACGCGCAACGACGATCCGGCCGCCGCATCGCGCCCCTGGGACCGCGACCGTGACGGCTTCGTCCTCGGGGAGGGGGCCGGAATTCTCGTCCTGGAGGAGATGGGGCTCGCGGTGGCGCGGGGCGCGACGATCTACGCCGAGCTGGCGGGCTACGGGATGTCGGGCGACGCCTACCACATCTCGGCCCCGTCCGACGACGGGGACGGACCGTACCGGGTGATGCGCAACACGCTCCGGGATGCCGGGCTTCCTTCCGAGTCGGTCGACTACGTGAACGCCCACGGCACCTCCACGCCGCACGGCGACAAGATCGAGACGGTCGCCCTGAAACGGGCCTTCGGCGAGCACGCCCGGAAGCTCGCCGTCTCCTCGACGAAGTCGATGACAGGGCACCTTCTCGGGGCGGCCGGAGGGCTGGAGGCAGGCATCACGGCGCTTGCGATCCGGTACGGCGTCATCCCTCCGACGATCAACTACGTCACGCCCGACCCCGAGTGCGACCTCGACTACACGCCGAACGTCGCGCGCGAGCGGTCCGTCGGCGTCGCGCTCTCGAATTCGTTCGGCTTCGGAGGCACGAACGCGTGCCTCCTGATGAAGAAGGTCTGACCACCTCCGGCGCCGGGCGCGCCCGGGCGGTCCTTCGCGCCTTCCTTCTCGTCGCCCTCGTGGCGCAGGCCGCGATCCTCGTTCTTCAGGAGAGGATCTTCTTCATCCAGCTCGCACGGTTCCCCTCGCGCCTCGGGGCGCCGGGAGCGGAGGCGCCCGGCAGCTCCGTGCCGCTCCTGCTCGGCGTCCTCGCCGTGGGGTTCCTCTGGGCCGGCCGCGCCGGAAGCGGGTCGTTCACCGGCCGCCTGGGGGCCGCCGGCCTGGCCCAGATGGCGCTCGTCGGGCTGGCTCCCTACGCGGTCGCCCTGACGACCGGGCGGTTCGTTCCCGCGGCCGCCACGGCGGCTCTCGTCGCCTCGGGAGCGGCCGCGCTCGCCACGGGGCGCCGCGGCGGAGCCCGGGGCTCTCTCCGTCTCCGCCGTTCCCCATGGGACGCCCTGTCGGGCGCCGTCCTCGTCACCCTTCTCGCGCCGACGCTCTTTCCGTACGTCCACTTCGACGCCAAGGCGATCTGGGCCTGCCGCGCACTGGCGATCCCATCCGGGTTCTTCGAGGCGCTGGCCGGCTGCTGGCAGCCGAATTACCCGCCCCTCTTCTCGACCCTCCTCGCCCTCGGGGCGGGCGATCCGCTCTTCGAGGGGCGCCTCTCGGCGCTCCTCGTCGTCGTCTTCTTCGCCTTGTTCTTCCGGGACCGCCTGGAGCGGCTCTGGCCGCCGGCGGCCGCGCCGGCCCTTCTCTTCGTCCTCGCGACGGTCCACGTCTGGCAGGGGGCGGCGATGTACTACGCGAACGTTCCGCTGATGGCCTTCCTCTCGTCGGGGCTCCTTCTCTCTCTCGGGCTGCCGGCGGATGGGGACGCCCCGTCGCCTCCGCGCACGGACCGGGCGTGGGGAGCGCTCTGCCTCGCGGCGGCAGTCCTCGTCCGGCCGGACGGGATCTACTATCTCGGCGCCGCCGCCCTTGCCGTGCTTCTCTCGAGAGTCCAGCGGGGACCGGGCCTGCCGCTCCTGCCGCTTCTGGCGGCGGCGGGGGCGTGGGCGTCGTGGCTCCTCCGGCCGGCGTGGCTCAAGGCGATGGGAAGCTTCCTGGAAGGAGCGGCGAACGGCTGGCGCGCCCTGGCCCCCGGCCCGGTGGAGGCGGCCGGTGTGGTCCTCTCGGAGTTCCTGTCGTCGTGGCAGGGACAGTGGCTGGCGCACAAGGGACTGGGGGCGACGCTTTACGCGGTCGTCGCTGCGGCCCTCGCGGATCTCTGGCTATCGGTGCGGGACGAGCCCGCGGACCCTCGCTTCGAGGCGGAGAAGCGCCTTTACGGCCTCGTCACGCTCGCGGCGCTCGCGGCCGTCGTCGCCTGCTTCGCGGTCTTTCCTTTCATCTCCGACCCGGTGGCCGCCGTCCAGCCCTTCGAGCAGACCGATTGGCGGCTCTGCTACCGGAACTTCGTCCGCGTCGGCCTCGGCCGGATGACGATCCACCTCCTTCCGTTCTTCGTCCTCTATGTTCTGGCGGTTCTCCGTCCCCCGCCGGGGCGCCCGCCGGCTGCTAACATCGAACGGCGTTGAAGAAGCGGACAGCCCTTCTGCTCGTCGCGGCGTCGATTCTCGCCGTGGCCTTTGCCGAGGTCTGGTCGGCGCGGCGGCGCGCAGGATTCGTGGCGCGCGAGAACGGCCCCCTGTCGCAGCTCATCGAGGCCTCGCGGATCGCGCGACAGACGGCTCTCGACACGTCCCGGCCGCACCGCGCCGGGTCGCCAGCCAACTCCGAGGTGGCCGGCCTCATCGGCGACCGGCTCCAGCGGATCGGGCTCAGGGTGTGGAACACCCCCTTCGAGGCCGACATCTACGATCCGCTGGCGGCGCGCCTCTTCCTCGAGGAGCGAGGCGCCGAGAAGGAGATCGACCTCTCGGAGCCGGGAGACGGGGAGATCGGCTTTCTCGCCTACTCGCCCGACGCCGACGTCGTGGCGGACGTGATCTACGCCGACGAAGGTTCGATGGCCGACTACCAGCGCCTTCTGAAGGCTGGGGTCACCGTCAAGGGAAAGATCGCCCTCGTCCGTGCGCAGGGAATCTGCCGGAGCCGGAAGGCCGAGATCGCGGGCTCGTTGGGTCTCGCGGGCCTCATTCTCTACCCCGAGCCGCGGGACCAGGGCTTCGCCAAGCCGGCGTTCCCTGCCGGGCCCAACACGCCCCCATGGGCGATTCCGCGCGGCACGCTCCTCCGCTTCTATCTCTATCCGGGCGACCCCGAGACCTGCCGGGCGAAGGGGATCGACAACACGTCGCCGGTCCCGGCGCTCGGCGTCTCCCAGGCGGTGGCGCAGGATCTTCTTTCCCGGATGCGCGGCGAAGCCGTTCCGGGGGAGTGGAAAGGATGGCTCAAGGTCCCGTACGTCCTCGCGGCGGAGGGGCCCCGCGTCCGTCTCGTCGTGAAGGGCCAGCTCGTCCGGAAGACCCTGCGGAACATCTTCGCGATTCTCCCCGGCGTGAATGGCACGGCGCGGCCGGTGATGGTGGGGAACCATTACGACGCGTGGGAGCGTGGCGCGGTCGACGCCGGCTCGGGGACCGCCGTCGTTCTCGAGGCGGCCGAGGCCCTGACGAAGCTCCGGGCCGGCGGGTGGCGGCCGGAGCGGAGCATCCTCTTCGCCTTCTGGGACGGCGAGGAACAGGGGATGTTCGGCTCGGCGAGATGGGTCGAGCAGGCGATCAGGGACCGATTCGAGGGGCTCGCGGCCTACATCAACGTCGATTCGGCCGTGCGGGCGAACGACTTCGTTGGCGACGTCATGCCCGGCCTCCGCGGTCTCCTTTCGAGCATCCTCGCCGTCGTTCGCGATCCCCAGACGGGGAAGACCCTCGCCGAGACCGCCGGCACCTTCCGGTTCCCCGGTTTCTCGAGCGACGCGGGGCCGTTTCTCGGCCTGACGGGGACGCCGGTCGCCGAGATCGGCTTCGGCCGCCACTTTCCCGTCTACCACACCCGTGCCGACACGGTGGAGTGGATCGAGCGGTTCGGCGATCCGGGTTACATGCGGGCCGCTCTCCTCGCGCGCGTTCTCGCCCTTTACGCCGGGTGGCTCGCCAGCGATCGTGTCCTTCCGTACCGCTTCACCGAGGTGTCGGAGTACGCCGCGAGCTCGCTTCGGGACCTGGACAGCAAGACGGCTTCCGCCGGCGAGTGGGAGCCGTACACCGGGGGGCTCCGCGACGCGCTGGGCGCCTTCGAGCGGGTCGCCCGGCGATGGGACGGGGAGGCGCCGCGGCTGACGAGCCTCTCCACGAAGAAGGCGCGTGCGGCCGGGGTCCTCGTCGAGCGGGCCATGGCCGCCTTTGGCACGTCCCCCGGCGGCCGGGCGCCCGTCTACGGCCACGGGTCGGTCCTGATCGGCCCGTTCGAAGGGGAGGGGTGCGAGGCCGAGCCGTTCGCATCGCTGGCGCACGCGGTCCGGGCCCGGAACTTCGAGGCGGTCCAGGCCGCGGGGGGCGAGATCGCCCGCGCCTTCACACAGGCGCAGGAGCTCCTCCGCGCGGCCGACTGGGTGGCTTTCGGCCCGGGCGGCCCGGTCCGCTCTCCCCGGCACTGAGCGCGGTGACCGTCAAGAGGCCTTCTTCGTGAGGCCGATCGAGCGGCCTCCGCCTTCTCTTGACCGCGTGCGATGTATCCGATGTAATTACATGCGGAGGCGATGACGAATGAAGGCGCGGATCGTGCGAATCGGCAACTCGCGTGGAATCCGATTGCCGAAGGCTCTTCTTGAGGAGACCGGCCTCGACGAGGTCGTCGAGCTCCGGGTCGTTGCCGGTGGGCTCCTCCTTCGTCCGGGCCGGAGGGCCCGCGAGGGATGGGCCGAGGCGGCGAGAGAGATGGCCGAGCGCGGGGACGACGCGCCTCTCCTTTCGGACGATACGGGACGCAGCCGCTTCGATCGCGATGCATGGCGCTGGTAGAAGCGCTGGCGCTCTCAGGCGGTTCGACGTCTTTCTCGTTCGCCTCGACCCCGTCGAAGGGAGCGAGATCGCCGAGACACGTCCTTGTGCCGTCGTCAGCCCGGACGAGCTGGCCGGTTTTCTTCGGACGGTCCTCGTGGCGCCGATGACGACGGCCCGGAGAACGTATCCGTTCCGCGTTCCTTGCCGGTTTCGTGGGCGCGACGGATCCATCGCGCTGGATCAAATCCGCGCCATTGACAGGAGCCGCATTGTCCGCCGCCTCGGCTCGCTTTCTCCGGCGACCCGAACACGCCTGCTCGAAACGCTTCAGGAGTTCTTCGCACCGTAGAGCCTCACCGGAAGTCGTGGCTCGGGAGGTCGGGGAGGGAGGGGAGAGGCCAGAAGCGGTCGGCGCGGACGGAGAGGGTGCCGTCGGTCGTCTGGAGCGTTCCTTCCACGACGAGGCCGGGGGAGGCGACGATGAGGGTGCGGTTCTCCCGGAAAAGATCGGGGCGGACGATGGCCTGGACGATTCCGCTCTCGTCCTCCAGCGACAGGAAGACGAAACCCTTCGCCGTTCCCGGGCGCTGCCTCACGATGACGGCCCCGGCCGCCCGGATCCGCTCGCCGTCGCGGACCGCCGAAAGCTCCGCCGCGGAAAGGACCCCGCCCCGCCGAAGCGTTTCGCGCAAGTAGGTGAGGAGGTGCGGGCCGGCCGTCATCCCGGTCGCGTCGTAGTCGGCCTCGGTCTCCTCCAGCGCCGACATCGACGGGAGCGGCGACGGCAGCGATGAGGGCGGAAGCGGTTCGTAGAGGGGGCCGCTACGGCGGCCGACTTCCGCCGCCTGCCACATCGCCTCGCGCCGACCGAGGCCGAGCGACGAAAGGGCCCCCGCCCACGCGAGGCGGTCCATCTCGTCAGCGCGCAGCGCGCACCGCCGCGCGAGGTCCGCGACATCGGCGAAAGGCTTTCGGGCACATTCGCTCTCGATCGCCTTCCCGGCTCTCCCTGAAAGTCCTTTGAGGAATCGCAAACCGAGGCGGACCGCGAGCGAAGGAGAATTCCCCGCCCAAAGATCTTCCTTCTCATATGCGGCGGCCGCTGTTGCGGCCGCCGGGAGATCCGAATCTCTTTCCGGCGGGGCGCTGTCAAGGGTCCGCGACCGCTCCGCGGCGCGCGAAGCGCGCCCTTGACAGCGCCCCGCCGGGCGCACGTTTTTTTCTACCGGCGGCTGCAGTTGCAGCCGCCGCATATCAGAAGAAATCTGTTCGGTCTTTCTTTCCACTCTTTCCAATCGGCATTCCCAGCCCGAGAAGCTGACGTCGATGGGCAGCACGGTCACTCCGTGCCGCTCGGCGTCCTTCAGGAGCGTGGCGGGGTGGTAGAAGCCCATGGGCCAGGCGTTCAGGAGGCCCGTGAGGAAGGCCGCCGGGTGGTGCGCTTTCAGCCAGGCGCTGGCGTAGGCGATGAGGGCGAAGCTGGCGGCGTGCGATTCGGGAAAGCCGTAGAGGGCGAACGACGTGATCGACCGGACGATCTGCTCCTGAGCCTCGCCCGTGATGCCGCGTGCCGCCATCCCGTCGCGGAGGCGCTTCTCGATGACGGCCATCCGCTCGGCCGACCGCTTGAAGCCCATGGCGCGCCGCAACTCCTCGGCCTCGCCGCCGGTGAAGCCCGCGGCGACCATGGCGATCCTGAGGAGCTGCTCCTGGAAGAGGGGGACGCCGAGCGTCCTCTTCAGGATCGGCTCAAGGGAGGGGTGCGGGTAGACGACCGGCGCGCGCCCCTGTCGCCGGTCGAAGAAGGGGTGGACCATCCCGCCGACGATCGGGCCGGGGCGGATGATGGCGACCTGGATGACGAGGTCGTAGAAGCAGAGCGGCGCGTTGCGGGGAAGGGACGCCATCTGCGCCCGGCTCTCCACCTGGAAGAGGCCGACCGTGTCGGCCTCGTTCAGCATCCGGTAGACGGCCGGGTCGTCGGCGGGAAGGTGCGCGAGGTCGACGTCGACCCCTTCGTGCTCCCGGATCATCGGAATCATCCGTTCGATGGCATTCAGCATGCCGAGGCCGAGGAGGTCCACCTTCACGATGCCGAGGTCGGCGCAGTCGTCCTTGTCCCACTGGATGACGACGCGGCCCTCCATGGCGGCGGGCTCGAGCGGGACGACCTCATCGAGCCTTCCCTGCGCGATGACGATCCCCCCCGAGTGCTGCCCGAGGTGGCGCGGGAGGTTCTGGACGGAGACGAAGAGGCGGGCAAAATGACCAACTCTCGGATCTTCCGGATCGAACCCCACGGTTGCGAGTTCCCGAAGTACGGCACAGGTCCGGGGGGGGACGGGGGGGACGAACCCGGCGGGGACTTTGCCAGGACGGTCGTCGTCCCCCCCGATTGGATCTCGATATTCGCCGAAGGACCACGACCCCAATGCCTTTGCCAACGTGTCGATCTGGTCGCCCGAGAAGCCGAGCACCTTGGCCATCTCCCGCGCGGCCGACCGGTCGCGGTAGGTGATGACGTTGGCCGTCATCCCGGCGCCGTACGGGCCGTACCGGCCGTAGACGTGCTGGATCACCTTCTCGCGCTGGTCGCCCGAGGGGAGGTCGAGGTCGATGTCGGGCCATTCCCCCCGCTCCTCGGAGAGGAAGCGCTCGAAGAGAAGGTCCATCTTCACCGGGTCGACGGCGGTGATCGACAGGGCGTAGCAGACGGCGCTGTTGGCGGCCGAGCCGCGCCCCTGGACGAGGATCCTCTCCCGCTGGCAGAACCTGACGATGTCCCAGACGATCAGGAAGTAGCCGGCGAGATCGAGCTTCTCGATCAGGTTCAGCTCTTTTTCGAGCTGGACCTGGGCCCGGGCCGTCAGCGGCCGGAAGCGGACGCGCGCTCCCTCCCACGTCACGCGGCGGAGGTACGAGGCGGGCGTCTCGCCCGGAGGGAGCGGGTAGTCGGGGAAGCGGTAGCCGAGGTCGGCCAGCGTGAAGTCGAGCCGTTCGGCGAGGTCGGCGGCGTTCGAAAGCGCCTCCGGAAGGTCGGCGAAGAGGAGCGCCATCTCTCCGGCCCCCTTCAGGTGCCGCTCCCGGTGGGCCTGGAGACGCTGGCCTGCGCAATCGAGCGCCATGTGGAGGCGAACGCACGTCAATGCGTCGAGCAGGTCCTTGTCGCCCGGCTTCGAATACCTGACGCCGTTCGTGGCCAGAAGCGGCAGCTTCAGCGCGCCGGCGAGGTCGACGAGGGCACGATTCACGTGCTCCTCCTCGCGGAGGCCGTGACGCTGAAGCTCGACGTGGACGCGGCCGGGGAAGAGCGTCGCGAGCTTTCCGAGGAGCCGCCGCGCGGCGGAAGGGCCCCGCGAGACGAGGGCGCGGTGAACGGGGCTCTCCTCGCCTCCCGAGAGGACGTGGAGCCCCTCCGTGTGCGCGGCGACTTCATCCCACGTCACGAAAGCCTCCCCCTTCGGCTTTCCGAGTGCCCCCGCCGTCAGGAGCTTGCAAAGGTTCCGATATCCGATCCGGCTCTCGGCCAGAAGCGTCAGCCGCGGTGGCGGCGTCCCGGGCGGTGGCGGTGGCGGGACAAGGCCGAGAGGACCACGAAGACGAGAGTTCTGCAGCGGCGCTGCGCGCCGCCGGTCCGGCGCGGCTTCGCCGCGCCGAGCTTCGAAAGGAAAAGTCTCTTCGTCGGACCCGGCATGTTCATCGGGCGGCCGGCTTGCGTCGCCGCCAGCAGCAAGATTTCTCTCTCTTTCTCTTACTTTCGAAGAAAACGTGCTCTTTGCAGGCCGTTGCTCCCTGCGCCGCCATTCCTCGTCGAGCGTGACCTCGGCCCCGACGAGGGCCTTGAGGCCAGCGGCTTTTGCAGCTTTCCAGAAACGCGGGGCGCCGGAGAGGCCGCTGACGTCGACGAGGGCGACGGCAGGCAGGCCGAGCGCCGCCGCGCGCTCGACGAGGTCCTCCGGAAGCGACGAGCCGTTCAGGAACGAGAAGGCCGAGGCGCACCGGAGCTCGGCGTACCGCGGCCCGCGTGCCTTCGCTGCCGCGAAGGTTCGCTTTCGGAGCTTTTCCTTCCGCGCCCCGGGCGAGACGTACCCACGAGTCCCCCCCGCGACGAAGAGGTCGCGCGAGGGAGGTCCGCGCCGTTCCGGGCCCTCTCCCATGGGAATGAAACGTTAGTCGTAAGTTAGACGTAAGTCAAGAGACACCTCAATCCCGAACGTCCGGATACCATGCATCAATGAACCTCGCGACAGACTCTCCCATCGCCGCCCTGGCAGCGGCCATCGAGGAAACTGCTCTCCGCTCTGCCGAGCCCCTTCAGGGGTGGATGAACTTCCCGACCGACTCCGAGCAAGAAGAGAAGTGGCTCGAGATCGTCTGGGAGCACATCTTTCTCCTGATGCACCTCGTGAATCGAAGCGCGTACGGGACGCTCGACGAGGAGGCCCACGGGCGGCTCATGGGCGAGCTTGCGCCGATGGTCGTCATACCGCTCGCCCAGGAGCTCTCCGAAGGTCGGCCGGATGGCTTCACGCAGCAGATCACAAGAAAGGCCTTCGACGGACTGAACCGGTCCGAGCTCGATTACGCCAAATGCGATTCGTTTCTCGCGGAGCCGATTCTCACGGGCAACTCCGTCGTCTCGGTCTTCGTCCGAAAGGTGAGCCGCCTCACCGGGGACTCCATGAAGCCCCCCCAGCTGGCCGAGCTCGTCCGGAGGACCGTCGAGGCCTACAAGAGCCTGACCCTCAAGGACCGGATCGCCGCCGTGGCGGCTTTTCTGAAGTCGGAGGAGCCGGCAGCGAGCTGATCGCGCCCCAGCGGAAGCACGACGTCACGTGGTCGTTGACCATCCCCACCGCCTGCATGAAGGCGTAGACGATGGTCGACCCGACGAA
>JBLMYG010000202.1:0-3039 GCA_050258155.1 Acidithiobacillales bacterium | reverse complement strand
CCGAAAGGCTCTCGCCAATCGTCCGCTTTCCCCGGATGGACGAGAAGCGGTCCGGGAAGTGCCGCGCCGCGAAGCCGGCGACCTGGATCCGCTCCGACTCGAGGTCCTCGTCGTTCAGGCCGTAGTTCCCGATGTGGGAAGCCGTCATGACGACGATCTGCCCGCGGTACGACGGGTCGGTCAGCGTCTCCTGGTAGCCGGCCATTCCCGTGTTGAAGACGACCTCGCCGAAGGTCGTCCCCGCGGCCCCGACGCTCCGCCCGGTAAAGCGTCGCCCGTCCTCGAGGACGAGGGCGGCCGGCCTCACGTCTCGCGTCCCACGGCCGCCGCGATCGGCCGGAGCCGCGCCATCAGGCCCTCGAAGAGCTCCGGCGTCAGCGCCTGCGGCCCGTCCGAGAGCGCTTCCTCGGGCTTGTGGTGGACCTCCACGACGAGGCCGTCGGCCCCGGCGGCGATCGCCGCGCACGACATCGGGATCACCTTGTCGCGCCGTCCCGTCCCGTGCGACGGGTCGACGAGGATCGGAAGGTGCGAGAGGCGCTCCACCGCCGGGACGACCGAGAGGTCGAGCGTGTTCCGCGTATGGTCGGCGAAGGTCCGGACCCCGCGCTCGCAGAGGACGACTCCGGGGTTCCCTTCCGCCAGGATGTACTCGGCCGCGAGAAGGAACTCCTCCAGGGTGGCCGACATCCCGCGCTTCAGGAGGACCGGCTTTCCCGTCCGCCCGACCTGCTTCAGGAGCTCGAAGTTCTGCATGTTCCGCGCCCCGATCTGGAGGCCGTCCGCGTAGCGGGCCACGAGATCGACGTACGAAGTGTCGAGGACCTCCGTGACGACGGGGAGGCCTGTCTCCTCGCGGGCGGCAGCGAGGATCTTCAGTCCTTCCTCGCCGAGCCCCTGAAAGGAATAGGGGGAGGTCCGCGGCTTGAAGGCCCCGCCCCGGAGAAGGCTCGCGCCCCGCCGCTTCACCTCGCGCGCGATCGCCACCGTCTGCTCGAGCGACTCGACGGCGCACGGCCCCGCCACCACGACGACCCGGGGGCCTCCGATCGGGACGCCCCCCATCGAGACGATCGTGTCGCCGGGGTGGAACTCCCGCGATACGAGCTTGTAGGGATGAGAGACCGGGATGACCTCGTGCACCCCCGGCAGGTTCTCGAAGGCCGCGGGGCCGATGGCGCCCTTGTTCCCCGTCAGGCCGATGGCGGTCCGCTGCGCCCCCGGGATCGGATGGGCCTTCAGCCCGAGGCGCTCTGCGGCGCGGACGACGCGGCCGACGTCCTCGTCGGTCGCTGAGCGGTCCATGACGATGAGCAAGGCGTCTTCCCCCGACGTTTATACTTCAACCGGGCCGGGAGCCGCTTCCGGACCCCACGAGGTCTCACCGATGACCAAGATCCGAAGACTCGCCGCCACCCTCGCCTTCGCCCTGCTCTTGCCGGCCGTTCTCCTCGCGGACAACTACATCATCTACACCAAGGACGGACAGCGGATCCCCGCGAGAGACAAGCCGGTCGTCCAGGGGAACCGCCTGATCTTCCGCACGCCGCTCGGCGCCGAGCAGTCGCTGTCGATCGCGGACTACGACGAGGTGCGGACGCTCAAGGCGAACCAGGAAGGGCTGGGAGGGGCGTACGTTCTCGGCGAAACGGGGAATACGAAGGTGATCCCGGACAACAGCGGAAAGAAGCCGTCGCTGTCCGAATACATCAGGGAAAACAAGAAGATCATGAAGCCCGCCACGCCCGAAGGGGGCGGAAGCGAGGCCGGCTCGGCCGATGTCGGCGCGCGCCTCTCCGGGGCCCTGAGGACGGCCGAGCCCGGAGGCGGGGGCGGCGTCGACCTCCAGATGATGAACTCCTTCGTCCAGTCCTTCGAGCGGGCGGGGCTCCGCGGCGTCCGGCTCATCTCCATTCCCCAGGGGGTCCGGCTGCAGGTGATCACCGAGACGGAGCAGCAGGTCTTTGCCGCCATCAGCGCCGCCGCCCGCGGCCTGAAGGAATCCCGCGCTTTCGGAAAGCCGCTCGACAAGGTCGACATGTTCCTCGCCACCTCGGCGGGCGAGCCCGCCGGCCACTTCCTGCTCTCCCCCGAGGATGCCGAAGCCCTGGTGACGGGGCGGACGACCCCCTCGAAGTTCTTCGTCCAAAGCGTCCAGTTCTGAAACCGGGCTCCCGATGGAACCCGGCACGATCGTCCTTCTGAACCTCACCGAGCCGAAGGAGAAGTACTGGGGGCTCCTCCTGGCCATGGGCCCCGCCGGGGTGACGCTGCGCGGGATCGACGTGGCGCTCTTCGACGACTGGGCGCGGCAGTGCCGGGCCGAGGGGGAGGGGGAGCTGGGCGTCACGACGCTCTTCGTCCCGATGCACCGTGTCGAGAAGATCTTCGAGGACGCCCGCGTCGGGAGCGTGGTCAGCTATGCCGAGCGCTTCTTCGAGATCGTCGGCCGCGACGTCCGCGAGGTCCTGAGGCCCGTCCCGTTCTCCGGCGCCGGCTTCCGGCCGAACTGAGGACAGTTCCCGCCGGTCTCGCGCCGCCCGGTCAAGAAGGCCGCGCTCAGGGCACCCCATCGAGAGGGAGATGCAGATGCTCTATCTCGGCGCTTCTCCTTCAGCCATACGATCCGCGCTAGCCTGACAGGAGCACTTTGCCTGTAAAGCGAGGTTCGCCATGGCGATTGTCTCGGGACGCCTGAGCAGAACCGTCCTTCAGCCCTCTTGGGTCGCCATCGCCGCAGCCAGCCTTCTTTTCGCACTTCCGTCTGGAGCACAGACGTACACGATTCTCCACGCGTTCCGAGTCGGCCCGGCGAACCCGCGAACCCCTCTGATCCAGGTGACCAACGGGGACTTCTACGGAACGACCTCAAGCGGCGGGCCGTTCGGCTTCGGAACGGTCTTCCGGATTTCGCCAACGGGTACGTTTACGACGCTCCACGCGTTCATCGGAACGGACGGTGCCGGCCCACGCGCCGCGCTGGTTCAGGGGAACGACGGTGATCTTTACGGCACTACCTACGAAGGCGGCGCGATCGGC
>JBLMYG010000201.1:0-14019 GCA_050258155.1 Acidithiobacillales bacterium | reverse complement strand
CCGCGGCGAGGCCGCCCCCGACGAAGAGGACGAGCAGCACCGCGACGAGCGGATTCGCGTGAAGGGCAACTCCGAGGTCACCGGCGAGGAGCGAGAGCACGGCCCGCGTCCCGCCGCAGGTGAGGCAGGGAAATCCCGTCACCCGATGGAAGAAGCAGGGTGGCAGCACGGCCACCACGCGCGGAGCCAGCGGCGAGAAAAGGAGGGTCGAGAGCGCCGCCGCTCCCCAGAAGAGGCCGAGCTGCCGCTCGCGGCTCATTCCGTGCGCACCCGCCGCCCTTCACCGCATCCGGGAGAAGGCGCTCATGAGGGCGGCCCCGCCGAGGATCGCGCCGACGAGGGCGCAGCCGCAGCAGAGGACGATCGGCAGGAGAACGCCGAGGATCGCCTTCCCCTGCGTCGACCGGTGGAGCGTTTGCGCCCCGATGACCGAGAGGATCAGCGAGAAGACGAGCGCGAGGAGGCCGCCGAAGACCGGGATGACCTGGGCGAGCTGGGCGACCCAGGAGTAGCCGACGATCCGGACCGTCCCCTCGAACCCGGCCGTTGAGCTTCCGAGCGCGCCGACGATCAGGAAGCAGACGTGGAGGATGGCGCTCCAGATGAAAAGGCCGATCAGGACGAAGAGCGGAGCGAGAAAGACCTTGACGAGCGTCACGGCGACCGTCCCCGCCATCATCGGGCCGATCCGGTCCCTCAGGTCGAGCGGCAGGAACCGGAGCCAGACCTGGCCGAAGAAAAGCCCGTAGACGCTGTTGAAGATGATGCCGATCCAGCCGACGCAGATCGCGAAGAAGAGCGGCTGGCCGATGTCCCCTTTTTCCCGTGTCCGGCTCCACGCCTCGGCCGGCCGGGTGACGAAGAGCCGGATCGTGTCGACGAAGGCGTCCGCGAGGCCGATCCGCGGGCGATCCTCCCACGGCAGCGGCCCGAGCGCCGGACCTGCTCCGCCCGGAGGAGAAGGCGGCGGAGGATAAGCGCCCGGCGGCGGCGGGGGCGGAAACGCACCCGGCGGCGGGGGGAGGCCAGACATTCGGGAGCCCCTCCTTTCCGTGTTCCTCCAGAAAGTAAGCAGCCGGATTCTATCCACACGGTGCAGGGAGGTTGCAACCCTCTCTGCTACGCTCGCCGGCCGACGGAGGGAGCCGATGAAGTACACGACGCTCGGCCGTACCGGGGTGACCGTCTCGCGGCTCTGCCTCGGTTGCATGAGCTACGGGTCGAGCACGTGGCGGCCGTGGATCCTCGACGGCGACGAGAGGGCGCGCCCTTTCTTCCGCGCCGCCGTCGAGGCCGGGATCAACTTCTTCGACACGGCCGACGGCTATTCGCTCGGCCTTTCCGAGGAGATCACCGGGCGGATGCTGAAGGAGTTCACCCGGCGGGAGGAGGTCGTCGTCGCCACGAAGGTCTTCTTCCCGATGGCGGAAGGGCCGAACATGAAGGGACTCTCCCGGAAGCACGTTCTCCAGGGGTGCGACGCCAGCCTCCGCCGCCTCGGCACGGAGACGATCGACCTCTACCAGATCCACCGATTCGACCCCGTGACGCCGCTCGAGGAGACGCTCGCGGCGATGGACCTCCTCGTCCGCCAGGGGAAGGTCCGCTACGTCGGGGCGAGCTCCGGCCCCGCCTGGAAGCTGATGAAGGCGCTCGGCCTCGCCGGCCGTCACGGCTTCCCGCGCTTCGTCTCGATGCAGAACCACTACAACCTGATCTACCGCGAGGAGGAGCGGGAAATGCTTCCCCTCTGCGCCTCCGAGGGGCTCGCCGTCATCCCATGGTCTCCTCTTGCGCGAGGCCTCCTCGCGGGAGCCCGCCCCGCCCCGGGCGACCGGAAGGCGACGACGCGCGCCGCCAGCGACGACTACGCGTGGAAGCTCTACGACCATCCGAACGACATCGACGTCATGGAGGCGACACGGAAGGTCGCGGCCTCGCGAGGCGCCGCGATGGCGGAGGTCGCCCTCGCGTGGCTCCTCTCGAAGCCGGTCGTTACCGCGCCCATCGTCGGCGCGACGAAGCTTCCGCACCTCGAGACCGCGATCCGGGCGCTCGACCTGACGCTCACGGAGGACGAGATCCGGTCTCTCGAGACGCCCTACAGGCCGCACGCGGTCCGCGGATGGACCGGATGACGGATCCCGCACGCCTGTCGCCGGACGGCTTTCGCGCCCTGATGGCCGATCTCGCCGCTGCCTGGAACTCGGGCGACGCGCGATCCGCTGCGGTCCTCTTCGTGGAGGACGCGGTCTACCTCGAGCCGACCGGGCGGAAGTTCCACCGGGGGCGGGCCGTTCTCCAGGACCTCTTCGAGAGGACGTCGAGGAAGGCGCCGATGCGGACCACGTGGCGGCACATCTTCTTCGACGAGCCCTCGCAGACGGGTGCCGCCGAGTTCGAGTTCGCCTGGAACGGCCGGGCCTTCCAGGGAGTCGCGATCGTCGTCCTCGAAAATGGCCTCGTCTCGCGCTGGCGCGAGTACCAGGTCGAGTCCGACGGCCCGTTCGAGCCAGTCGCGGGGTGACGCCTCGTGAGCCGCCCCGCCGGAATCCTCCTGATCGCCGCGGGCGCCGTGCTCGTCGTCGTCGGGCTTCTCGTCCTGTCGGGCGGGTTCTCGTGGTTCGGGCGGCTCCCCGGCGACATCCGGATCGAGCGGGGCAACGTCCGCTTCTACTTCCCGCTGGCTTCGATGCTCCTCGTCTCCCTCGCCCTCACGCTGATCGTGAACTTGCTCCGACGGCTCTTCTGAGCGACCGGCTACGGGATCAGCAGCACCTTACCCGTCGTCTTGCGCCCCTCGAGGGCGCGGTGGGCGTCGGCGGCCTTCGCGAGGGAAAAATCGTGCTCCATCCGGAGCTTCAGCGAGCCCTCCTTCACCCAGCCGAGGACGTCTCCCGCCCGCTGGAGAAGCTCCTCGCGCGTGGCGACGTAGTGAAAGAGCGTCGGGCGGGTCAAAAAGAGCGAGCCCTTCTGGTTCAGGAGCTGCGGGTCGAAGGGGCCGACCGGCCCGCTGGCCTGTCCGTAGAGCGCCATCATCCCGCGGGGAGCCAGGGCGTCGAGCCCTTTCTCGAACGTCGTCTTCCCCACCGAGTCGTAGATCACGTTGACGCCCCGGCCGCCCGTGAACTCCTTCGCCGCCGCGACGAAATCTTCGGACGTATAAAGGACGATTCGGTCGGCTCCCGCCTCTCTCGCGAGGGTCGCCTTCTCCGGCGTCGAGACCGTTCCGATGACGCGCGCGACGCGCCTCTTCGCCATCTGGCAGAGAAGACGGCCGACGCCCCCCGCCGCGGCGTGGACGAGGCAGACGTCACCCGGCTTCAGGGGATACGTCGCCGTCGTCAGGTAGTGCGCGGTCATCCCCTGAAGGATGGCGGCGGCCCCCTGCCTTGCCGTCACGCCTTCGGGGAGCAGGACGAGCCGTGCCTCCGGGACGATGGCGAACTCCGCGTACGCTCCGGCCGCGTTGAACGTCGCGACCCTGTCACCTGGTTTGACGACCGTCACGCCGGGTCCGACCGCCGCGACCGTCCCGGCGCATTCCCCCCCGGGCGTGAGCGGAAGAGCGGCCTTGTACCACCCGAGGCGGACGTAGATCTCGATGAAGTTGACGCCGATCGCCTCGACGGCGACGAGCGCCTCCCCTTCCTTCGGCTGCGGGTCGGGGACTTCGGCGTACTTCAGGACCTCGGGGCCGCCGTTCACTGCAATTCGGATCGCTTTCATGGATCCGAGTCTATGAAATCCTTCGTAAGGTTTCAGGTGCGCCCTTCGGCCACGGCACCGACGCAGCTAGGATGACGGCCGCCTCTTGACCGCCAAGGAGATTCCGATGGCCACACGGATGGAGAAGGACACGATGGGCGAGATCGCGGTCCCCGCCGACCGCTACTGGGGCGCGCAGACGCAGCGCTCCCTCGAGAACTTCGACATCGGCGAGATCCGGTTCACCCGCCCCCTCATCCGGGCCTTCGGCCTCCTGAAGAAGGCCGCGGCGGAGGTGAACCGCGAGCTGAACCTCCTCCCGGAGGACAAGGCGAAGTGGATCGCCGCCGCCGCCCAGGAGGTCATCGACGGGAAGCTCGATGCCCACTTCCCCCTCGTCGTCTTCCAGACGGGGAGCGGGACGCAGACGAACATGAACGTCAACGAGGTCATCGCGAACCGGGCCATCGAGCTGGCGGGCGGCGTCATGGGGTCGAAGAAGCCGGTCCATCCGAACGACGACGTCAACAGGTCGCAATCCTCGAACGACACCTTCCCGACGGCGATGTCGATCGCCGCCGTCTGCGAGATCTCCCAGCGGCTCCTTCCTGAAGCCATGAAGCTCCGCGACACGCTCGACGGAAAGGCGATGACCTACGCCGACGTCGTCAAGATCGGCCGGACGCACCTTCAGGACGCCGTCCCGCTGACGCTCGGGCAGGAGATCTCCGGCTGGGTCTCGCAGGTGGACCACGGAATCGGGCATGTCCAGCAGGCGCTCCCCCACCTGTACGAGCTGGCCATCGGCGGGACGGCCGTCGGCACGGGCCTGAACACGCACCCCGAATACGCCGACCGAATGGCCAGGAGGATCGCCGCCATGACGGGCCACCCCTTCCTCGCGGCGCCGAACAAGTTCGAAGCGCTCGCGGCGCACGATGCCGTGGCGTTCGCTTCGGGCGCCCTCCGGACGCTGGCCGGCTCGCTCATGAAGATCGCCAATGACGTTCGCTGGCTCGCTTCGGGCCCGCGCTGCGGGCTCGGCGAGATCCGTATTCCCGAGAACGAGCCGGGCAGCTCCATCATGCCGGGGAAGGTGAACCCGACGCAGTCCGAGGCGATGTCGATGGTCGTGGCGCAGGTCTACGGAAACGACGCGGCGATCGCCTTCGCCGCCAGCCAGGGGAACTTCGAGCTCCACGTCATGAAGCCGGTGATGATCCACAACCTCCTCGAGTCGGTCCGGCTCCTCGCCGACGCCTGCCGGAGCTTCCGGATCCACTGCGCCGAAGGGATCGAGGCCGACACCGCACGGATCGACGAGCTGCTGAGGAAGTCCCTGATGCTCGTCACGGCCCTGAGCCCCCACATCGGATACGACAAGGCGGCCGAGATCGCCAAGAGGGCCCTCAGGACGGGCAAGACGTTGAAAGAATCGGCTGTCGAGCTGGGGTACGTCTCGCCCGAGGATTTCGATCGCTGGGTCGATCCCTCGAGGATGATCGGTCCGGGGGGCAAGGAGTAGCGCGGCTCAGCGCGCGAGCGGCGCAGGGGGCGGAGCCTGGGACTGCCGGAGCGCCGTCATCGCCGTCTGGACCATGGCGGCCACGTCGGCGAGGTTCGTCGGAAGGATCAGCGTCGTTCCCGCCTTCGCCAGCTCGCCGAAGCGACCGAGGTAGTTCTCGGCCACCCGGAGCTGGACCGCCTCGAAGCCTCCCGGCTGACCGATCTGCTCGGCCACGGCCTTCAGCCCCTCGGCCGTCGCCCTCGCCACGGCCAGGATCGCCGCCGCCTGCCCCTCGGCCTCGTTGATCTGCCGCTGCTTGGTCGCCTCCGAGGCCTTGATGACCTGCTGCTTCTGCCCCTCGGCCCGGTTGATGGCGGCCTCGCGCTCTCCTTCGGACTGGAGGATCAGGGCACGCTTCTCCCGCTCGGCGCGCATCTGCTTCTCCATCGCGGCGAGGATGTCCTGGGGCGGCGTGATGTTCTTGATCTCGTACCGGAGGACCTTGATCCCCCACGGCTCCGAGGCCTTGTCCAGCTCGCTGACGACCAGCCCGTTGATGTGGGAGCGCTCCTCGAAGGTCCGGTCCAGCTCGATCTTCCCGATCTCGCTTCGAAGCGTCGTCTGCGCGAGCTGCGTGATGGCGAAGATGTAGTTGCCGATGCCGTACGAGGCCCGCTGGGCGTCGAGAACCTTGAGGTAGAGGATCCCGTCCACGGCGACCTGCACGTTGTCCCTCGTGATGCAGGTCTGCTCCTGGATGTCCATCGCCTGCTCCTTCAGGACGTGCCGGTAGCGGATCGCGTCGACGAAGGGGATCAGGATGTGGAAACCGGCGTCGAGGACGCTGGAGAACCGCCCGAGGCGCTCCACGACGTAGGCGTGCTGCTGCGGCACGACGACCGCCGTCCGGAAGAAGAGGATGATCACGAAGATCGCAAGGACGATCGCGACGATCAGCGTTCCGGTCACGGAGACTCCTTTCCGGTCCTCAGCGCACCCAGAGCGTGAGACCGTCCACCCGCTCGACCCGGCCGCGATACCCCTTCGGCAGCGGCCCGGAGCCCGCGTTGCGGGCATTCCACGAGCTTCCTCTCAGCTCCACCTTCCCCACTCCGCCGTCCGCCAGCTCCTCGATGACGACGGCTTCCTCGCCGACGAGGCTGTCGACGGCCGCGACGTTCCCTTTCAGCTGAAGGCGCGCCCGGAGCGGCCCCCGGAGAAGCGCGAGCGACACGGCGGAGAGGACGGGGAAGAGGACCCACTGAAGCCAGGCCGCCTCGACAGCCCCTGCTCCCACGAGAACGCCGACGAGGATCGCCCCGATGCCGAAGAAGAGCGCCACGAACCCGCCGGGCGTCGCCGCCTCGACGGCGAGGAGACCGAGGCCGAGGAGAAGCCAGAGCCACCAGACCAGAGATTGCCTCCCGTGAAGACGGACGGCAGGCTAGCACAAGCGCGCCCGGGCGCGGATCGACGACCGCGCGTCACGAGCGTGGTCTGGACCGTCGGAGGATTCACCCGCCGGGCGGCACTCCCCCTCTTCGACGCCGAGTTCGAGTCCTGGCGCTGCCCTGGACCGGCCTTCGCCTCGTAGAGGTCCGCGGGAAGGACGAGAAACGAAAGCCGGTCGAGCGCTTCCGGGAGGTTCCCGTCGAGCAGCCGCCGGACAAGGAGAGTCGCCCCCGGGGCCTAGAATCGCTCCATCATGTCCGGCTACCCTCCCCCGTACCCGCCCCCGCCCACGTCTCCCGCCCCGCGGCGGAGGCCCTCGGCCCTTTTTCCCGTTCTCCTCGGCATCCTCGCCGGGTACATCGTCTTCCGCCTCCTGCAGGGAGGCTTCCCGAACCCTTTCGAACGGCGTGGGGGGCCCGCCGCCGTGCCGCGCCCCGTCACGGCCCGCGGCGACCTCTCTTCGACGGAGAAGGCGACGATCGAGCTCTTCCAGCGGTCCAGCCCCTCCGTCGTCTACGTGACGACCCTCGAGCGCGCGCGCTTTCTCTTCGACGTCATGGAGGTGCCGCAGGGGACGGGCTCCGGCTTCATCTGGGACTCCGAGGGACACATCGTCACGAACTTCCACGTCATCGCGAGCTCCTCGAACGTCCGCGTCACGCTCGACGACCAGTCGACCTACCCGGCCCGGATCGTCGGCGTCGCGCCCGACAAGGACCTGGCCATCCTCCGCCTTTCCGCGCCGCGCCAGAAGCTGAAGCCGATCCTGATCGGGACGAGCCGGGACCTTCAGGTCGGACAGAGCGTCTTCGCCATCGGCAACCCGTTCGGCCTCGATCGGACGCTCACGACCGGCATCGTCAGCGCGCTGGGCCGGAGCATCGAGTCGATGACGAACCGGAAGATCCAGAACGTCATCCAGACGGACGCCGCCATCAACCCCGGGAACTCGGGCGGCCCGCTCCTCGACAGCGCGGGGCGTCTCATCGGCGTCAACACGCAGATCGCGAGCCCTTCGGGCGGCAGCGCCGGCATCGGCTTCGCCATCCCGGTCGACACGGTGAACGAGGTCGTGCCCCAGCTGATCGAGCACGGGCGGATCATCCGGCCCCAGCTCGGCGTCACCCTGGCCGATGCCGCCGTCGCCGCGCGGCTCGGCATCGAGGGAGTCCTGATCCTCTCGGTGACCGAGGGCGCGGGCGCCGCGAAGGCGGGCCTCCGCGGCACGCGGCGCGACGAGAACGGCGACATCATCCTGGGCGACGTCATCATCGGAATCGCCGGAAAGACCGTCCGCAGCTACGACGATCTCGCCTCGGCGCTGGAGACGATGAAGCCCGGGCAGACGGCTCGCGTGAAGGTCCTCCGGGACGGGCGGACGCTCGAGGTCGATGTCCCGCTCACCGCGTCGCGCTAGGGCCCCGTCAGGACGAACGAGAGGTCGACGTCCGGAGGCACCGGCCGTCCGGCCTCGAAGGTTCGTTCCACGAACCGAACGCGGCGGTCCTCCGTGACGAAAAGGACCGTCGAGGAGCGCGTGCCGTAGCCGGAGCCGCCGCCCTCGATGAAGACGGACGACAGGAGACGCTCCCACTCCAGCGGCACGCCGGTCGAGGGGAGCTCGGCGTCGGGGGCGCGTGACGGGTCCCCCAAGAGATCGAGCAAAGGCTCAGGCGAAAGTGACACTGGGTCCTCGAGCGCCCGGGCAAGCCGCTCGACCGACCTCCGCGTTTTCGGCCAGGGGTCGTCCAGCGGGCCGTTGGAGAGTCCGTGAATCCCCGGAGCCAGCCGCTGCGGACGGCCCTCGGTGTTCGTGAAATACCAGAGCTCCGCGAGGTCCGAAACGACAAGGTGAAAGCCGTTGTAGATCACCGCCCTCTTCTCATTCCTTCTAAGAAAATCCCCGGGGGTCTCTTCCCCCCTCAGAAACTCCGCGACGAGGGCGCCTCGCGAAGGCGCTCCCTCGAGGTGAGAGCGCGGATCGCGGTGATTCGTCAGGAACGCGACACGCCCGTGTCGCGTGACGCCGAGCCAGGTCCCTCCCGCCGTCAGGTCCCGCCCCGCAAGGATCCCGGGGGCGTCGGCCCAGAAGGCGGCGTGGGCCGTGGGACGCTTCAGGAACTCGTCGCGGTTGGCCGCGACGGCGATGGTGAGCCCGGGACGGCTCCTCCAGCCGAAGACGACGAGGCACATCCGACCCCATTTCACCACGCCGCCTCAGCGCCCGGGCGCTGGGACGGGCGTGACCGTCTCCGGGGTGGGAGGCTCCTCCAGGACCGCCGGCTCCTCCGGCGCAGGGACGGAGGGCGATGGAGGCTCCTCGAGCTCCCTCCTCACCTCCCCGGGGTCGAACGCCGCCGCGCGACGTGCCAGGACCATGCCGCCGCTCAGGACCGTCCCGACCGACACGACGCGAAGCCCGGCGTCCGTCACGTCCGGGCGGATTTCGATCCGGCCTCCTTCAACGTCGAAGGTCTCCGGTGCCAGGCCGCCTCCTCGAGCAATCGCGGCACGGGCGTACGCGAGGCCGGAGCGCGACAGCTCCCGCGCGTAAGCAGCGTTCCCCCGGCGGCGCGTCGCGGCGAGGTCGTCCGAGAGGAGCTTCGCGAGAAGGGAGAGGACGAGAAGGAGGAAGGCCAGCACTCCCATCACGGCGACGAGGGCGAAGCCGCGGCGTTTCATTGGTCCTCCCGGCTGGTCGGCTCGGGGACGAAGGCGAGAAGCTCGGCCGGTCCGCCGTCGGGCTCCCAGACGAGAACGCAGCGCCCGAGAAGCAGCTCGTCGCGCCGGATTCCGAGGGTTCCGTCGAGCGCCCAGCTCCGGGCCGTTTCTCTGACCTTTCCGCCCGAACCGGTCGTGCGCTCGGTCCGCCGGGCCGTCCGGAATGCCACGTCCCAGACGACCTCGGGCACGGCCGCCTCGCGCGGGAGAAGTCTCAGGCGAAATGCCGGGCTCGGCAGCGGCGGCTCGACGACGAAAGAAGCGGCGGCGTCGAAGTCGGCCTCGAGCCGCTCGTCGAGGAGGGCGAAGGTCTGAACCGTCAGGGCCCTCGCTGTGAGCCGCTGCTGCCGCCGCAGGAGGTCGAGGGCAAGCGGCCAGAGGGAGAGGGTGACGACGACTCCGATCATCAGGACGACCATCGTCTCGACGAGCGTGAAGCCGCTTCTCCTCACGGACCGCCTCCCGACCAGACCCATCCCTCCTCGACGAGACGCCTCCCTTGCCGCCCGTAGCCGATGTCGAGCCGGACGAACCAGAGGTCGGCGTACGACCCGGGCTTGAGGGAAACGCGGGGCGAGCGGGCGGCGAGGGCGTCTGCAAAACCGACCGGCCCGACGAACTCCCGCCCCTCGTTCGGGAGGAACGCCGAGCGGGGCGAGGTCCTGAGGAAGACCCACTCGCTCCGGAGCGCCCGGAGCGCCCTCTCCCGGTCGAGCCGGTCGCGGTCGAGGTCCCGCCGGCGGAAGAGGAAACCGGCGCCCATCGTCAGGACGATACCGAGGATCGAAAGCGCCACGAGTGCCTCGAGCAGGCTCGTCCCGGCCGGCGGGCGACGCCTCACGGCGTCATCCGCCGAGCTTGTCGAGAGCGGTGAGGATCGGGCCGGCCGGCGGGGGCTCGGCGATGTCGTGGACGTCGACGTATCGGATGATGCCTGCCGTGTCGACGATGAAGACCGCCCGTTCGGCGAGGCCGCCGGCCCGGAGAACGCCGTAGTCGACGGCGACCTTTCCGTGCGGCCAGAAGTCCGACAGGAGCGGGTACGAGAGCCCTCCCATCGACTTCGCCCAGGCTTCGTTCGAGAAGACGTTGTCGGTGCTGATGCCCAGGACCTGGGCATTCCGCCGCTCGAACTCCGAGATCTGCTTCTCGAAGCTCGGCAGCTGGATGGTTCAGACGGGGGTGAACGCCGCGGGGAAGAAGGCCAGGACGACGTTCTTCTTCCCGCGATATTCCGAGAGCGTGACCTCCTTCTGCGGTCCCCCCTTGCCGGCACTGTCCCCCGTGGCCTTCAGCCTGAAGTCCGGGGCCTCGTCGCCGATCTCGAGCCGGTAGACCGGTTTCCGTGCGGCCATGAGCGCCCTCCTTTCGCGCGGAAGTGTATGTCAGGGCGGCAGGCTCCCCGGCGCGTGTATTCTCCTGCGCGAAGGTTGTGGCGCGCCCACGCCACTACTTCGAGAAGGGGGGACTCAATGCTTTCAATCAAACGGCCCGCCTATGGCATTTTTTTCGCCCTCGCCCTGCTGTCGCTGAGGCCGAGTCCCGCCGCCGCGCAGACGGGCGGTTCGGGGATGAACGGCCCCGCCGACTGGATGAACGGGGAGATCATCGTTCCGACCGGCGTCCGGAACGACGGCAAGAACGGCGCCTTCTTCCAGACCGACCTCTGGATCAGGTGTCAGACGCTCCCCACGACGGCCAGGCTCTATTTCTACTCGGCCGATGCCGCCTCCTCCTCGCCGGCCGCAACGTTTCCGGTCACGCTGACGCAGCCCGTGACATATTTCCCCGACATCATCTCCACGACGTTCGGCATGGGGAAGGCGGCCGGTAACATCCGGATCGTTGCATCGAATCCCATCTCGGCCGTCGGCCGGATCTATAACGACGCCTCCGGCGGCGCCTTCGGCCTCGCCATGATGGGGATGCCGAGCGGCATGTCGCTCCAGTCGATGCCGATGATGGGCGGGTCGTACGGGATGGACGACTTCGCCATGTACATGCTCGGCCTCCTCCCCGAGCCGGGCAGCCGCGTCAACGTGGCCGTCATCAACACGAACTCGGCGACGGTCAGCGGGGTCGTCGAGATCCTCGACGGGGACGGCTCGACACCGACGGGGTCTGGGCCGGTCTCGTACCCCTTCACCATCCAGGGTTACTCGTCTCATCAGATCAACGACGTCCTCGCGAACGTCCACTCGAAGTCGGGCAACGACGCCACACTCCAGGTCCGCGTCCGGCTGAACGCGGGGTCGGCAGGGATGGTCATGGCCTACGCCGTCGTGAACGACAACGTGACGAACGATGGCTACGTCGTCATGGGGAACATGATGAACGGCGGCCGCGGCATGGGCGGCGGCGGCATGATGGGCGGCATGGCGATCGGCCACTGAGCCGGCGGCCCGCCCGAGGAAATCGAGCCTCCGTTGGGCAAGCGCTGTCCGCTTGAGAATTCAAGTATTCTATTGAATACTTCCACCTATGGCGACACCCCACCGCCGCTTCAAGGACGCCATCTACGAGCAGTTCGCCCGGGTCGGGAAGGCCGTCTCCGCCTCCAAGCGGCTCGAGCTCCTCGACCTGCTCTGCCAGGCTCCGCGAACGGTCGAGACGCTCGCCGCGGAGGCGGGCATCTCGACGGCCAACGCGTCCCAGCATCTCCAGATCCTGAGGTCCGCTCGCCTCGTTACGGCAGAGAAGAAGGGCTTCCACGTCGAATACCGGCTCGCCGACGAACAGGTCTGCCGCTTCTTTCAGGCTCTGCGCTCTCTGGCCGAGTCGCGCCTCGCTGAGGTGGAGCAGGTCAAGCGGGTCTACTTCGAGCAGCGTGAGGCCATGGAGACGCTCCGGGCCGACGAGCTGCTCCACCGGGTCCGGAGCGGCGAGGTGACGCTGCTGGACGTTCGCCCCCCCGAGGAGTTCCGCGCCGGCCACATCCCCGGCGCTCTTTCCATCCCGCTCCCGGAGCTGAAGAAGAGACTTGCCGACCTGCCGAGAAGCCGGGAGATCGTCGCATATTGCCGCGGGCCCTACTGCGTCCTGGCCATGGAGGCGGTCGAGCTGCTCCGGAAAGAGGGCTTCCGCGCGCAACGGATGGAGCAGGGGGTCGCCGACTGGCGAGCCCGCGGCTGGCGGATCGAGACGGAAGGCGAGTCCTGATGATGGCCGGGAAGAGAATCGTCGTCATCGGCGGGGGGACTGGGGGGATCGTCCTCGCGAACCAACTCCGAGGACGGCTCGCGATCCCTCACCGGATCACCGTCGTCGAGCGCTCGGAGACGCACACCTTCGCGGCGTCGTTCCTCTGGTTGATGGTCGGGCACAGGAGACGCCTCGACGTCACCCGCCCGCTCCGCCGGCTCCTTCGGGGGGGTGTCGACCTGCTCGTCGGCGAGGCGCGCGAGATCGATCCGAAGGAGCGCCTCGTTCGCGTCGGCTCCGAGACGATCGGCTACGACCTACTCGTTCTGGCGAGCGGAACGGAGATGAGCCTCGAGTCGATCCCCGGGCTTGCGGCGGCGGAAACGTTTTTCACCCTCGACGGGGCAGAGCGGCTCCAGACGGTCCTGCGCGAGTTTCGCGGCGGCAAGGTTGCCCTGGTCGTGGCATCGACCCCCTACAAATGCCCCGGTGCGCCCGCCGAGGGGGCGATGCTCATTCGCGACTTCCTACGCCAGCGCAGCGTCCACGCCGAGATCGACCTCTATACGCCCGAGCCGCAGCCGATGCCGGTGGCCGGGCCGCAGCTCGGCGAAGCGGTTCGAAGCATGCTCGCCGAGCGCGGCGTCGGCTATCACCCCGGCCATACGCTTCTCTCTGCACACGGGGAAAATCTCGTTTTCAAGGAGCGCGAACCGTTGTCCGCCGATCTCGTCGTCGCGATCCCGAGACACTTTCCGCCCCGAATCCTCCGCACGGCAGGCGTCACGAATGACGCCGGCTGGGCCGTCCCGGATCCCCGAACCCTCGCCACAGGGGATCCATCGATCTTCGCCATCGGCGACTGCGCCTCGATCCCGCTCCCGGGACGGTGGAGCCCGGGCGCGCCGCTCTTCCTCCCGAAGGCTGGGGTCTTCGCGCATGCGCAGGCGCTCGCTCTGGCGGATCGGCTCGCAGCCGAGATCGAGGGGAAGGGCCAGGTGCCGGACTTCTGCGCCGACGGTTTCTGCATGCTCGAGGCAGGAGAGCAGCTCGCCGGATTCGCCTACGGCGATTTCTACGCCACCCCTGTGCCCGAGATCCACCTCCGAAACGTCGGAAAGGCGTGGCACGTAGCGAAGGTGTTGTTCGAGCAGTGGTGGCTCGCCACGCCGGGCCTACGAAAGAGCGCGCTCGCCTCGGCGCTCCGGGTTGGCGGCAAGCTCTACAGCATCCCCGTGGCGCTCTGATCCCCCGAAAGACCCGTTACGCATCCTCGCGGGAGGAAGCAGAGAGAGGGTCTACTGATATGCGGCGGCTGCGTATGCAGCCGCCGCTGGAAGGAAATCTGGTCGACGCCTTCCCTAGAACTTCGGCATGAAGGTCTTGAGGATTTCCTGCGTCGTCGGCGGGGTGTCCCTCTTCGCCCGCTTCTTCAGGTCCCCGAGCCGGTCGGTCAGGGAGGGCTGCTGGATGTCGTAAAGGACGCCGAG
>JBLMYG010000200.1:0-3225 GCA_050258155.1 Acidithiobacillales bacterium | reverse complement strand
GGTGATTGGGGTCAGGTCTCATTTTACTACTATAGATGCCCGGCGCCGCGCCGACCGATGCTCAGCAGACTCGCGGGAGATCGTGGCCGGCGCGAGCGCTTCCAGACCCGACCGTGCCTTTCGACCGGCCTACCGGAAGGGGTTTCGGATGTGGACACCGCCGTAGGTCGCACCATCCTTCAGGTCTTCGGTCCAGAGGACCTTGCACCCGAGCCGCGAAGCGCTCCGGACGACGAGCGCGTCCCAGAGCGAAAGACGCAGCCTCTGGTGCAGGTCGAGAGCGGCCAGGAGGTATTCCCGGCGCGGCTCATGCAGGGTCCAGCGAGAGTAGGCGGCAACGATGCTCGCGGCCCGACCGCTGTCGAGCCGGCGCGCAACCTTCGCCGTGATGTTGACGAAGAATTCCTGCAGGACCTGCAGGCTCAGGCAGCCTTCCCCGGAATCCCACAGATCCTTCAGCAGCTTCTGCGCCCGTTCACTCTACCCGGTCGGCCCCGACGTCATGCGCGTAGACGAGAATGTTCGTGTCGACGAACTGACGGTTCGGCTCAACGGCGCTCATGGACCGATTCCCGCGTCCATGTGATGCGGCCTCCCGTCCCGAGGTCGGGGGCCTTCCGCATGATCTCAAGCGCCTGTTCCCGCGCCCTCGCGTCGTCGTCCTGCTCCTTGACAAGATCCTCGAGCATCGTCTTCAGGAGAGCGGAGACCGAGGAGTCCTTCTCGACGGCCAGATGCTTCACCTTCCGGAGGAGCGCGCGAGGCAAGGCGAGGGTGATGTTGTGAGTCTCCACGGCCGAGTGAGCTCTGTTCACGCGATCCAGTGTGGCACGTATTCACGTGCCACCTGTTGCCGGCTCAGCAGATCCGTGGGAGCTGCTCGCCGGTCAGGGAGGCCTTCGCACCGAGGGGGATGGCGGCGCGGCACCTCGAGTGCGAGATAGGGTGTCTGACCCGAATGATTCTTCCCCCCGCGGTACGCTCTTGCCATGACCGTCTACGAGAAAGGGCTCGTCACCATCCTCGCGGTGGACGCCGTCTTCGTGCTCATCTCGATCCCGCTGATCCTGAGGAAGGTCCCGCGGAACGTCGTTTACGGGTACCGGACGAGGACCACGCTCGCCGACGACGTCATCTGGTACGAGGCGAACGCCCACTTCGGGCGCGGGCTCGTCATCGCCAGCGTCCTCTCGGGCGTGGCCGTCGTGATCCTCGCCCGCTCGGCTGATCTCACCCCGCAATCCTTCCTGATGGCGACCGTCGTCGCTCTGGCCTTGCCCTCGCTCGTCGCCATTCTCGCGACCGCTCGCTACATCCAAAGGCTCAAGTCGCGAGAATCGTCCCGCCTGACCCCCCGGTAGCGCTGTCCCGACGCGGCCGCCTCAGCAGATCCGGGGGAGCTGCTCGCCGGTGAGGAGGTCGACGATCCGGAGGCCGCCGATCCGGCTCTTCATGACGACCTTGCCGGGGTGGTCCGCCACGACCTCGCCGATCCGGGCGGCGCTCCGGCCGAGCGGGTGACGCCGGAGCGCGTCGAGGGCCGCGTCGGCCGCTCCCGGCGCCACGATGACGAGGCACTTCCCCTCGTTGGCGACGTAGAGCGGGTCGAAGCCGAGGATCTCGCAGGCGCCGCGGACCTCCTCGCTCACCGGGATTCGCGGCTCCTCGAGCCGGATGCCGACGCCGGCTTGCCCGGCGATCTCGTTGAGGGTGCTCGCGACGCCGCCGCGCGTCGGGTCGCGGAGGACGTGGACCCTCTCTCCCGCGGCGTCGAGCAGCCCCTCCACGAGGCTGTCCAGCGGGGCGGTGTCGGAGACGAGCTCCGTCTCGAAAGACAGTCCCTCGCGGACCGACATGATGGCGATCCCGTGGACCGCGATCTCGCCCGAGACGAGGACGGCGTCTCCGGGACGGGCGCGGCGGGGCGAGATCTCGATCCCTTCCCGGACGGCGCCGATCCCGGTCACGTTCACGAAGACGCCGTCCCCCTTCCCGCGGTCCACGACCTTCGTGTCGCCGGTGACGATCGGGACGCCGACACGTGCTGCCGCCTCGCGCATGGAGGCGACGACCCGCCGGAGCTGCTCCATCGGGAGCCCCTCTTCCAGAATGAGCCCCGCGGAGAGCGCGAGCGGTTTCGCCCCGCACATGGCGAGGTCGTTCACCGTGCCGTGCACCGCGAGCGACCCGATGTCGCCCCCGGGGAAGAAGAGCGGCTTGACGACGAAGGAGTCGGTGGTGAAGGCGAGCTTCCGCCCGAAGACGTCGAGGACCGCCCCGTCGTGGAGCTCGGCCAGCGCGGGGTTCCGGAAGGACGGCAGGAAGAGCTGCCCGATCAGCCGCTGCGTCAGCCGTCCGCCCCCACCGTGAGCGAGGAGGACGTGCGGGTATTCCGAGAGCGGCACCGGGCAGGAGAGGTCGAAGGCCGGCTCGTCGGCGCCAGGAGAGCGCCCGGGGCTCACACGGCCCTCCCGTAGTTGAAGTAGGCCGCGCAGGCGCCTTCCGAGGAGACCATCGGCGCTCCCAGCGGGCGCTCCGGCGTGCAGACCGTCCCGAAGGCCGTGCAGGCGCCCGGCTTCTTCAGGCCCTGCAGGATCTCCCCCGCGATGCAGACCGACGACTCCTCGGCCGTGATCGTCCCGACGTCGAACTTCCGCGCCGCGTCATGCTCCGCGTAATCCTCGCGCAGCCGCCACCCGCTCCCCGGGATGACGCCGATCCCCCGCCACGGCCGGTCGCAGACCTCGAAGACCTCGCGAAGCCTCTCCTGCGCCCGGACGTTGCCGTCGCGCGTGACGGAGCGGGCGTACTGGTTCTCCACCCCGAAGCGCCCTTCCTCGAGCGCCCGGACCGTCATCTGGATACCGTGCATCAGATCGAGCGGCTCGAAGCCCGTCACGACGATCGGTATCCGGTACCTCGCGGCGATCGGCTCGTAGTCGCGATACCCCATCACGGTGCAGACGTGCCCGGCCGCCAGGAAGCCCTGCACCCGGTTCGTCGGCGCGCCGAGGATCACCTCCATGGCGGGGGGGACGAGGACGTGGGAGACGAGGAGCGAGAAGTTCCCGATCCCCGCCTTCTTTGCCTGCCAGACGGCCGTGGCGTTGGCGGGAGCGGTGGTCTCGAAGCCGACGGCGAAGAAGACGACCTCGCGGCCGGGGTTCCTCCGGGCGATCTCCAGCGCGTCGAGGGGCGAGTAGACCATCCGGACGTCGCCCCCCG
>JBLMYG010000199.1:0-3247 GCA_050258155.1 Acidithiobacillales bacterium | reverse complement strand
CCAGTGTTTCCAGCCGCTTTGCGGCTTCGACCTCCGGGACGCCGAGCCTCTGGCCGAGGGCCCGCGCGGTCAGGCCGGCGGCGCCCGCCTCCCGGAGCAGGAGGTCCGGGAGACGCTCCGGATCGCGCGCGGCGAGGATCCCGAGCGCGGTGGAAAGCCCCTCCGTTCCGAAAGCCTTCCTCCGGATCCGCGGCCGCCCGGCATCCAGGACACTCCCCCCACCGAGCGTCTCGACGGGGGAGGGGCGGCGGAGGATGAAACGGTCGCCGGGGCGGGCCGGGAGCGGCGCTTCCAGGAGAAGCTGGGCGAAGCCCGTCGCACCGGGCCCGAGGTCGCCCCGACTCCTCCCGGGTGGTCCCGGGACGAGGTGGAGCTTCGCTCCGACCTCGGCCGTTCCGTGGTGGACCCGGAGCCGCGCGCCGTCGGCGAGGGGTTCCCCGACCTCCGGAAGGAGCGAGACCTCCGCGGTGAGAGCGCTCGACGGAAGGAGCGCGTCCTTCGGGACGAGGACCTGTCCGCGACGCAGGTCGGCCCGCTCGACCCCGGCGAGGTTGAGGCTGGTCCGCTCGCCGGCGAAGGCTTCCCTCCGCTCCTCGCCATGGACTTCCACCCGGCGGACGCGGACCTCGCGACCTTCGGGAAGGAGCGTCAGCCGGTCGTCCGCCGCGATCCGCCCGCCGTCGAGCGTCCCCGTCACGACCGGCCCGAACCCCTTGACCGTGAAGGCGCGGTCGACGAAGAGGCGTGTCGGCCGGTTCTCCCTGGCGGAACGGTCCACACGGAGGGCCGCCTGCGCGAGAGCTGCCTTCAGCTCGGGGATCCCCGCGCCGGTGACCGCAGAGACCCCGACCACCGGGGCGCTCTCGAGGAAGGTTCCTCTGACGAGGTCCCGGATCTCCTCCTCGACGAGCATACCGGTGGCGTCGTCGACGAGGTCGCTCTTCGTCCGTGCGACGACGCCCGACCCGACGCCGAGGAGCCGGAGGATGGCGAGGTGCTCGCGCGTCTGGGGCATGACGGAATCGTCGGAGGCGACGGTGAAGAGGGCGAGATCGACCCCCTGCGCTCCGGCCACCATCGTCCGGACGAACTTTTCGTGCCCCGGGACGTCGACGAAGGAGAAGACGATCCCGTCCCACGCCGCATGGGCGAAGCCGAGGTCGATCGTGATGCCGCGCTCCTTCTCCTCGGGGAGGCGGTCCGGATCGGTCCCCGTCAGGGCCCTGACGAGCGCGCTCTTCCCGTGGTCGATGTGCCCCGCGGTGCCGACGAGGATGCGCCGTCCATTCACGGCCGGTATTCTAGGGACGCCATGGTGAGCGGCGCCCCCCGGGAGACCGAGGTGAAGTTCCGGCTCGCGGACCGCGCGGAGTTCGAGATGCGGCTCCTCTCGCTCGGCGCCCGATGCGAAGGGCGCGAGCGCGAGCGGAACGTTCTCTTCGACGACGTCTCGGGGACGCTCCGGCAGCGGGGAACCGCCCTTCGCCTCCGGACGACGGAGAAGGGCGCCCTCCTGACCTACAAGGGGAAGGCCAGCTTCGTCCGCGGCGTCAAGACGCGTCTGGAGCTGGAGTCGGACGTCGGGGATCCGGAGCGGATCGCCGGGCTGCTCGTGGAGCTCGGCTTCGCGCCGCGGTTCACGTACGACAAGCGCCGGACGACCTGGCGCTTCGTCGACCCCGAGCGGCCGGTCGTGGCGGTGGACGAGACGCCTCTCGGCCTCTTCGCCGAGCTGGAGGGCGAGGACAGGGCGGTCCGGAGCCTCGCCGAGGAGCTCGAGGTTCCGGAGGCGTCATTCCTCACGGAGTCGTACGTCGCCCTCTGGATCAAAGCGCGGGAGAAAGACCCGTCGCTCCCCCACGACATGGTCCTTTCGGGGTGATCGCCTTCGTCCTCGCCGCCGGCTTCGGGACGCGCTTCCGGCCGGCGACGCTGACCACGCCGAAGCCGCTTCTCCTGCTCCGTGGCCGGCCTGTCCTCTTCAGGCTCTTCGACCATCTCCTCTCCGAGGGGGCCGAGCGGTTCATCGTGAACGCCCACCACCTCGGGCCCGAGCTTCGCCGCGCCGTCGGGGAAGAGTATTGCGGCGTTCCCGTCGGCTGGTCGTTCGAGGACCCGATCCTCGGCACGGCGGGGGCGCTTCGCGCGGCCGCGGAGCGAGGCCTCCTCGAGGCCGTCTCATTCCTCGTCGCCAACGGCGATCTCTTCACGACCTTGCCTCTCGGGCGGATTCTTCACGCCCGGCAGGAGCAGGGGGTCGTCTCGGCACTGGCGGTCATCCCGAACCGCACCCCCGACGTCGACACGCCCCTCTGGGCCGACGCGCGCGGGAGGCTCATCGCCGTCGGCGGCCCGAGGCCTTTCCACGACGCTTCCGGCCCCTGGCTCTTCACGGGCCTCCAGTCCGCCCGGCGGGAGATCGTGGAAAGGATCCCGCCGGGATACTCGGAGCTTTCGCGCGACCTTCTCGTTCCATCGGCGAGAAAGCGGGACGGAGCCTTCGCCCTCGTCCCGTACAGCGTTCCCGAGGACGGCCGCTGGTTCGACCTCGGGACGCCGGAACGCTTCGCCGAGGCCGAGGCCTTGCTCAGAGCCTCCTGACCCACTTCTTCTTCCCCGGCTGCCAGTCGAAGACCTGGATCTTCCCGTTGGCGGGGGAGACGCGGACGACCGACTGCCGCTCGACGCCGTCGGCGAGGTAGACCGACCCCGGGGAGGCGTTGGCGTCGGGGGCGAAGGAGCAGATGTCGCTCCGGCCGAAGCGAATCGGGTCGTTGAGGTCTCCGATCGGGCTTCCCGAGGGGTCCAGCCCCTTGAAGTTCGGGAGAAACGAGAACGTGACGTGCGGGTACTTTCCCCGCATCCAGAAGGGCCCCGCGACGAGACGGTCGATTCCGGCCTTGATGTCGGCCGTCAGGACGCCGTTTCCGTTTTCGTCCTCGTAGACCGTGAGGACGACGTCGCCCCCCTTGGAGAACCACTTGACGCCGGTCATCCGGCCGGAGCGGATGGCGCGGTCGCGGGCGAGGGTGAAGACGAGGGCGACGTCGGTCGTCGCGGCGTCCATGACGGTCTTCCGGACCAGATTCGACAGGGCCGGGAGGGACGCAGCGGCGAGGAGCCCGATGAGCGCGAGGGCCACGATCAGCTCCAGAAGGGTGATGCCGCGGCCGGAGGAGCGGGCGGGTCGGAGGGCGATCACGGGTCATTTCTCCAGTCTCGATGGGCGGGGGGGGGGGGGGGGGGG
>JBLMYG010000198.1:0-13867 GCA_050258155.1 Acidithiobacillales bacterium | reverse complement strand
GACACGGGGACGGACTGCGTCGCGACGGCCCTCCGTCACCGCGCCGAGAGCGTCACCCAGCTCGAGATCCTGCCGCGCCCCCCCGACCGGCGCGCGCCCGACAACCCCTGGCCGCAGTGGCCGAAGATCTACAGGATGGACTACGGGCAGGAGGAAGCCGCCGCGCTCCAGGGTGCCGACCCGCGCCACTGGGCTGTCGAGACGAAAAAGTTCGTCGGCGACGTCGAGGGGCGCGTCCACGAGGTCCACACCGTCAGCCTCGACTGGAGGAAGAGCGGCGACGGGCGCCACCATCCCGTCGAGGTCCCCGGCAGCGAGCGCGTCTTTCCGGCCGACCTCGTCCTCCTCGCCCTCGGCTTCCTCGGCCCCGAGAGGAAGGGGCTCGTCGCCGACCTGGGGCTCAAGCTCGACGAGAAAGGGAACGTCGTCGTGGACGGCGAGCGGATGACGAGCGTCCCCGGCATCTTCGCCGCCGGCGACATGGTCCGCGGCCAGTCCCTCGTCGTCTGGGCCATCGAGGAAGGGCGCAAGGCCTCCCGCGGCGTCGACAAGTATCTGATGTACGGGGAGACGTACCTGCCGTGAGGGGCTCACCCTCCGCGCCGATCCTCGAATCAGAAACCGGCAGGCCCGATCCCGCGTAATCTCGCGCAAATGATGAATGATGGGGTCATGAATGATGGGGTCAAATGACGGGGTCAGGTCCCATTTCTGTAGTCTGCTCAGGCGAAGCCATCCTGAAAGCACGGCTGGATAATTGGGGTCAGACCCCCATGACGGAGGCTCCATTTCCCCGGCGCGTAGCGGTAGAGGGACTTTTCCTCGGAGACCGGCCGGACGAGCCCGAGGAGGTCGTCGAGCTGGGTTTCGAGGGTCCGGACGATGTCGCCGTCCGGGACCCGCCTGATGTAGTCGAAGACCTCGGGAACGGCTTCGCTCGGATCGGGCCGTTCCGACATCCCATCAGTCTGGTGCATTACGGGGTGCGGGCGCAACGATCGCGCCGTATTCCCGGGGTCTGACCCCGCTTACCCTTTGCGCCCATAAACCCTCTGTTCCGGGTCACACAGCTCCAAGGCCCCTGAAGATCGGCAGAATGATGAGAAGGTCGGCGCCAGCATGGAAGAGCGCGGACCCCCAGAGGCTCCCTGTCTTCTGCATCAGCCATCCCCAGGCCAGCGAGAGCGCGAAGGTGATGACGAGAAACATGAGCATATCGGGCGCGTAACGGACCTGAGTGTGGGCCAGGGTGAAGATGACCGAGGTCGAGAGGACCGCCAGCCCCGGTCCGAAGAGGGCTCCGAACCTGCCGAGGAAGAGCCCGCGAAAAACCAGCTCCTCCATGAAGCCATTCGACGCCACGAAGAGCAGTATCCACGGAGCCAGTGACCGGAGCCTGTCGGCACCGAGCGATCTCACGTCAAACTGCTGAAGGCTCAGCATCCCGCAGGCGGCAGCCGCGAGCAGGCCGACACCGAGGCCGAGCAGCAGGCGGCCTTTTCGAACATAGAGAGACTCGAGATCTTCACCGCAGAGCCGCGCGGCCACAAGGACGCCGACGACCGTCAAGAGCGCCTGCGAGAACTTCGCCACCGCGATGCCGGCGGGCGTCTGCGTCGTGAGCCCGCAGAGAACCAGCCCCCAGTCTCCGAGGAAAAACCCGAGCGACAGGCCCAAGAGCGCCGCGAAGAAGGCGAAGAACACTCCCCGAAGCCGGCTCAGGCGGCGCTCACGGGTCGCGAACCACCAGAGGCCGCCGAACACGGCCAGGAGCGCAGCGCGCGAGGCATAGCTCATCCACGGCGAAAGCACGGGCGCGAACGTAATCGTCAGGGCGAAGACCAGGAAGCCGACGAGGGTCAGGAGCGCGAAAAGGGCGAGTCTGCCGGTCCTCGCCATGAATCCGTCGATTGACCAGTCCAGCGAGCTTCGCACCCGAAGGTTCCCTCTTGGTTTCGAGTCTACTTCTAGGCGCGCCGGCCGACTGAGGGTTCGTGGGGTCAGGTCTTGAATCCGTATTCTGTTCCCTATGCTTGAGGTCTGGCCCCGTTTATCCCTCAGTCGCCGGGGATGTACGCCACGCTGACGTCGAGGGTGAAGTCCGGCCCCGTCAGGGTGTAGGAGCCCGAGGAGGAGGGCCGGGGCGGGAGGGCGAGCGTGACGTCGCCGAGGCGCACGCTGTCGCCGAAGTCGCAGAAGTTGAACTCTGCGAACCGCTGGTTGTAGACCGGGAGCCCGAAGAGCTGCCCGAACAGGGTGTCGTAGCAGTCGACGTCGTAGCCGTGCGCGAAGACGCGGACCGTGTCCCCCGGATAATTGGGGTCAGACCCCCATTACTACGGGCTCACGCCGCGGCTCTCGGCAATGCCGCACCGCCGGTCATCAGACGCAGACGCTCCGTCGAAGGAACCAAGTCGTACGCGCCGGTGATCGGCCGCATGTACAGCGTGAACGCCCAGCGGGGCCGATCCGCAAGCGGGGTCCAGCAGGTAAACTCGCGCGGCGTGAACGAGAGAAGGAGAGAGGAACATGTTGAAGGGCTTGATGCTCGGGGTCCTGATGGCAGTGCTGTTGGTCGCGGGCGGCGTTTATTACTACTTCTCATCGGGCCACGCGCCGGTCGCAACGTCAGCGCCCCCAATGCCGTTCGAGAAGACGTTTGCGAAGATGGGGCTCGACGCCTACCTGAACAGGCTGCCACACCCCTCACCTGGAGCGCCGGCTGATGAGACAAACCTTCTTGCCGGAGCCAGAGTCTACCGTGACGAGTGCGCCGTGTGCCATGGCCTCCCCGACGGAGGCAGGACCGCGATTGCGAGAGGGATGTTTCCCAACCCGCCGGAGCTCTTCCAAGGTAAGGGTGTGACCGACGATGAGCCGTGGGAAACCTACTGGAAAGTGGAGAACGGCATTCGGATGACGGGAATGCCGGCATTCAGGGGCCATCTGACCGAGACGCAGATCTGGCAGGTCACCGTCCTGGTGAAAAACGCGGACAAGATCCCCGCGACCGTTCGAAGTGAACTCGCCACGACCACCCCAGGACCGATGCCCATACCTTCGACCGGTTCGGTTCCCTGAGGCCTGTCCCTCCTGCACGCCCGGAAGAGCCCCGATTTCCGAAAGCCGAAGCAACCCCCGCTGCAGGAGAAGCAGTACGATGGGGGTCTGACCAAATTAGTTTCGAGGGGAAGATGAAGGCCATCGTCCAGGTCTCGTACGGCTCGCCGGACGGGCTGGAGCTCCGGGAGATCGAGAAGCCCGCCATCGCTGACGACCGGGTGCTGGTGCGAGTGCGCGCGGCGTCGGTGAATGCCGCCGACTGGCACCTGATGAAGCGGCTGCCGCACCTCATCTCCCGGTTCTTCGGCATGCGGCCGTCCCGGGTGCGCGGCGGGGACCTGGCCGGGGTCGTCGAGGTCGCCGGGAAGAACGTGACGCGGCTTACGCCAGGCGACGAGGTCTTCGGCTCGGGGATGGGGACGTTCGCCGAGTTCGCGACGGCCCCCGAGGACCGGCTGGCGCCGAAGCCCCGCAACCTGACGTTCGAGCAGGCCGCAGCCATGTCCGGCGCGGGCTGCACCGCCCTGCAGGGCCTGCGCGACAAGGGGGAGGTGAAGCCGGGGCAGCAGGTCCTGATTTACGGGGCCGGGGGCGGCGTGGGGACGTTCGCCGTCCAGATCGCCCGGGCGCTCGGCGCCCGCGTCACCGCCGTGACCAGCACGGCAAACCTGGAGCTCGTCCGCTCGATCGGCGCCGACGAGGCCATCGACTACACGAAGGAGGACTTCACCCGGCGGGGGGAGCGCTGGGACGTCGTCTTCGACATCGGCGCCGACCGCTCCTTCGCGGATCTCCGGCGCGTCCTCTCACCGGACGGGAAGGTCGTCCTCTGCGGCGCGCCGAGCAGCATCTGGCTCGCGCTGGCGAGCCTGATCAAGGCACAGCTCATGTCGCGCGCCGGGAGCCGGCAGATCTCGTACGTGACGAGGATCCGACAGTCGGATCTCCTCGCCTTGAATGACCTCGCCGAGGCCGGGAAGCTCGTCCCGGTCATCGACCGACAGTACCCGCTCGCCGAAGTCCCCGAGGCCCTTCGATACCTCGGAACGAAACAGGCCCGAGGCAAGGTCGTCATCAGCGTCGCCTGAGCCGCAGCATCACCCCGTACCCGCCCTTCAGCTCGCTTCCGCTGACCTTCTCGCCCTCGCCGCGCCGCCCACGGCGTCGACAGGTACCTGAGGTACGGGGAGACGTATCTGCCCCGGGGACCACGGAAGCACCGGCTCGGCAGGCTACAGGTGCAAGACCTGACTCTCGTATGGACGGCCGCCGCGGTTTAGCAGACTGCAGGCGGAAGGCCCGAACCTCGCACGCCCATCAGACGTTTGACTCCCGCCGAATGGGGGCTTCTCCTGTGATGTAGACTCATTCTAAAGCCTCGGACCGGCCGAGCGAGCGGATTTATTTGGAGTCATGTATGGCCGAACACTCGAAAAGGCGCAGCCGGTCGTCACGGCGACACTTCCTGCTCGCCGGGACCGCCATCACCAGCCAGCTCGTCCTCTCGCCGCGACTCTGGGCACGGAAGCAACCCCGTGGACCAGTGACCGGCGGAGCGCTGGATATCGACCGCTTCGTCGCCGAATGCATCGTCGCGAATCGCGACTCTGCGGCCCAGGCTGCCGTACTGGAAGTGCTCCGTCGCGTCGTCCAGACACCTCGAGCCCTGCTCGCCGCCCTCGGTGAGCCAACGGAGGCCGGAATCAAGGTCCTGCATCGATCAAGCACTCTGACGATTTTCAGTGCCACCTGGACGCCACAAATGAACCTGATGCCCCACAATCACCTGATGTGGGCAAACATCGGTATCTACACCGGCCGCGAAGACAACATCTTGTGGCGCAGGACACCTGAGACGATCGATGCGTTCGGCGCCAAGGCCCTTTTCGAACGAGATGTCGTTGCATTGCCCGTCGAGACCATTCATTCCGTCACGAATCCACTGCCACGATTCACCGGGGGCATTCACATTTACGGGGGCGATTTTTTCCATACCGCCCGCAGCCAATGGAATCCCGAAACACGGAAGGAAGAGCCCTCCGATGGTGCGGTCATTCGTCACATCTTCGAGCGAGAGAACGAGAAGCTGCGACGCTATAAAGACGCCGGATAGCGCGTGCTGACGGATTGCCGCCAAACCCGGCGTCGCAAGTCAAGAATCTTTCCGGCGTCAGGTCTGCTTTCATGTGGTTTGATTTCGGGGCGGCGTCGCTGCCGTTCCGGCTTTTCGCCTGAACAGTCAGGGGGGGCTGACCCCAAATACCGTACCGCGCCCCTAAGCTCGATGACAAGCGCAGCGTCGGCGGTGGCGGCGAGCGGATGACCAGCGTCCCCGGCATCTTCGCCGCCGGCGACATGGTTCGCGGCCAGTCCCTCGTCGTTCGGGCCATCGAGGAGAGCCGCTAGGCCGGGCGCGGTATCGTTTCGGAGAGCCCGGCTCCCTGCCGGGCCCGACGGGGGGGATGCGCATGTTCTATTCACTCGCCTACTCGATCGGCTTCGCGCCCTGGGAGAAGGCTGCGACGCATCCGGCCGCGGCCCGGCATATCGCGGCCCGCTGCCGCGTGGCGTCGGACGGCAGGAGCTGGAGGGAGCGTTCGATGGCTGGAACGTCGTCGGGGAGGAGCCCTTCGACGCGACCGGTCTCCCGCCGCCGCTTCACCGCGTCGGGCCCCGCTTCTTCCGACTGCGACGGCGAACGGACGGAGAGCCCCGTGACCTCGCTCATCCGCGGGCGCTACTCCCGGGAGTTCCTCGCCGCTGGGAGGCCATGGACTTCAACGGTCACATGGCGAACACCGCCTACCTCGACCTCGCCCGCGGCCTCCCCGGCCTATCGCGGAGCCTGCTGACGCGAAGACTGCGCCAGTTCAAGAGGGCGGGCCTCGTCGAGCGGCTCGGCACCCAGTACGTTCTCACCGAATCCGGGCGCGGGCTCGAGCCGATCGTGTTCGAGCTCGGCGCGCGGGGCGCACGCCGGACATTCGGTGAGCCCGATCCCGACGAGCTCGACGCCCAGCTCCTGGTCTGGTGGATGCACACGCGTCTCGACACATCGGGGCTCCCGGAAAAGCGACAGGTCTTCCAGATCCGGTTCACCGACGATCGGAGGCCGTTCTGGATCGTGATCGAATCGGGCGTTCCCTCGGTCTGCTTGACGGATCCTGGCTTCGAGGTCGACGTGACGATCCTCTCCAACGTCCGGTCTCTCCATCAGGTCTGGGTGGGGCGCCTGCCGCCGAAGGAGGCCGTCCGGTCGGGCCGGATCAGGTTCGAGGGATCGAGCGCACTCGTTCGCCGGATGACGGCTGTGCTTCGGCTGAGTCCCGTCCCTGCCATCGTGGCAGCGGCGCAGACAGGGGTGGACTCCGGGCCGCGAGCCCGTCGAATGGATTCCGGAGACCGTTGGAACGATCGGCGCCGCTCCTCAATTGTCAGCAGCCTCCAGGCCGTTGTAGCTTCCGTTCGAGAGCCCATGAGGAGGTTCCATGGCCCCGACACTCGGGTCCGTGCTCGAATCGGTGATGCGGATGGGCGTCGGTACGCTCAACGTGGCCGTCGCTTTCCCGGACGTCGCTACATTCGCGGAGAACGTTAGGCAGGGCAGGTCGATTCCGGGGTACCCCTTTGCGTCGGTGGGCCGGACGGCGACCGGCCCCCAACTCTTCATTCACAGGACGATGTTGTCGGCGGCGAAGCTGGGGTCGCTGGATGCCGGCGCGATCTGGCACGCGGCTTACAGGGCGCCCGTTCCAACGGGCTACAGGGCGCTCGTGATTCCAGATGACCCCATGGCCCGGTTCCAGGTGCTGTCGATCGCAGCGGTCCTGAGCCCGATGTTGCCTACCGTGGAGCGGAAGATGCGCGAGGCCACGGCGCGCCACCCGAGCGGAGTGAACGCTGCGCTGACCGAGACGCCTCGCTTCGCTGACGGCTCGGTCCGGTTCGCGCCGTTGAGTTGACGAGCCCGATTCGTTCCCGCATCGAGCCCTCAAGCGAACCACGGGCTCGAATCTGCAGGCGACCAACCGTCGCGAACCGACAGGCCGTGCCTTCTCACGTCACCACCGGGCCCAGCCCCCGTTGCGGTGGCCTCGCTGCGCTCGCCGCTGAACGCGATTTCGTCGGGTGCATCGCGACCCGCTAATATCATCGCGGCCCGAGCTGGCCGACCTGTTCGAAACCGGCCGCGCCTCGTAGGGAGGGTTCACCATGCCGACCGGCACCGTCCGCCTCCACCGCGTCCTCCGCTCGACCCCGGATAAGATCTATCGGGCCTTCCTCGACCCAGACGCCCTCTGCAAGTGGCTGCCGCCGCACGGCTTCACGTGCAAGGTCCACCAAATGGACGCGAGAGTCTCCGGGAAGTTCAAGATGTCCTTCCAGAACTTCTCGACAGGTCACGGACATTCCTTCGGGGGGGAGTATCGCGAGCTCGTGCCGGGCGAGCTCATCCGGTACAGCGACCGGTTCGACGATCCCAACTTGCCTGGAGAGCTCCAGGTGACCGTTTCTCTCCGGAAAGTCTCCTGTGGTACCGAGCTGAGCATCCTGCAAGAGGGGATACCCGAGGCTATTCCGGTCGAGATGTGCTATCTCGGCTGGCAGGAGTCGCTCGGACAGCTCGCGACCCTCGTGGAGCCGGAGATCCCCGGGTGACCGGCCGGAGCCTGACCACGCGACGCTGCGGTCTCGCGCGGCTCGCCGCGGAACGCGACATCGATATGCCGTTTCCGGATTGACCTGTCCTTTCTGGAGCAGCCGTCATGTCCCCTCGCACTCTCTTGGTCAACCGGGCGCCGGTCCTGACCTTGTGGGCCGCCGTCGTGGCCGAGCGGCTCGGCCATTCGCATGACGCGGCGCTGACCCTGGGCAAGGCCGTCGCGGGGCTCAACGCGCAGTCGAAGGGACGGCGCCTCGGTATTTTCGGGAGCGGGGAACCGAAAGCCAAGTCCAGCGAGAGTCAGCCTTCGAAGGCAGCGCCATCGGACACGATCCTGCTCCTCGGCCGGGCAGTCCCCGTTACCAAGACACCCGCCGGCATGCGTGCGCTCGTGAAGGGAAAGCCCGAATCCGCCACCGCGGTGCAGCGCTACCTCGACCAGAAGTTCGGCACGGACCTCGCCACCGCCAAGGCGGCCATGACCACCTTGGCCAGGGCCGTTCCACCAGGCCAGCTCGAGCACGAAGCCTTCACGCTCTACGAAGCTTTTCGTCCTGAGATCCCGGAGGGAGGCCGAGGCTGGGGGGCCAAGGGCGTGCTGGACCTCGCCCGGATCCGCCGACTCGCCGATCGGTATCGAGAATAGCGGACTGGCCCCATCATTCTGGCGGGTCAGGCGACAGGGCAAACCAGCATTCCGGCGTGACGACGAGTCGGGCCCCCCATCGGTGATCCGCGAGTACGATTCGGCTCTGACCCCATGAGTCGTGTGATATTTCGCCGGAGGGTCACTCCATGTCCCCTCTCCAGGTCGCTTCAGCCGCCACCCTTCTCGCTTTCGCTGCCCCGCTCGCGCTCGCGATGATCGCGACCCAACCTGCGTCCGGGCCGAAGGGAGCCATCCCGCTCCCGCCGCCCGACAAGGCCGGCAGGATGCCCGTCGAGAAAACACTGCTCAAGCGCCGATCCGTTCGGACCTTCTCGGCAAGACCGCTTCCCCTCGCCGCCGTCTCCCAGCTCCTCTGGGCGGCGCAGGGGATCACAGCGGCTGACGGGGGCCGGACCGCCCCCTCGGCGGGAGGGCTCTGGCCCCTCGAGGTTCATCTCGTCGCCACGCGGGTCGAGGGGCTCGAGCCGGGTCTCTACCGGTACTCGCCCTCCACGCACTCGCTCCTCAGCACCGCCTCCGGGCCGATGGCCCCACCGCTTGCGAAGGTCTCGCTCGACCAGGATTTCATCGCCGAAGCCGCCGCCGTCGTCCTCATCGCGGCCGTCGAGGGGCGGACGTCCCGGAAGTACGGGTCCCGAGCGCCCCGGTACGTCGCCTTCGAGGCGGGGGCCGCCGCCGAGAACCTCGCCCTTCAGGCCGTCGCCGTCGGCCTCGGAACGGTCGTCGTCGGAGCCTTCGACGACGACTCCCTGGCGAAGCTGGCCCGCCTGCGCGCCGGCGAGCGGCCGCTCTGCCTCATGCCCGTCGGCTACCCGGCGGCCAACTAGCGCGGCAGAAGCCCCTCCCTCCGCATCCTATGGAGAGAAGGCCGGACCGCGGCCTCTCCGGCCTCAGGCCACCGGGCTCAGGCCCAGCGCCACCCGGCCGGTGAACTCCGTCTGCTTGGCGCGGGGGAGCGGATGGAAGAGGCAGCCGTGGACGTCGCGATAGAGCCGCTCGATGTCGGAGCTCCGCGTGTACCCCACGCCGCCCGCCACCTCGAGAGCGAGGCGGACCGTGTCGATCAGCGCCTCGGCCGCGACGGTCTTCCTTGCGAGCGTCCGGCTGGCGTGCTCGTCGGTGTTGCGGAACCTCAGGTCGTCGGCGTCATCGAACATGGCGGTGACGACGTCGGCGGCGGTCGTGTGGGCATTGAGCATCTCGCCGAGCAGCTGAAAGATGTGGTGTGAGGGACGCTTCGCCACGGCCTCGCGCGCCCGCTCGACCGCCGCGTCGGCGATCCCCAGGTAGGCCGACATGATGAGCGGCATCGCCGAGCCGAGCACGGCGTTCCAGATCGGGTGCCACTGGTCGGCCGGGCGGTTCAGGGAGACCGCGGCGTCGGGGACGAAGACGTCGTCCAGGATCACGGTGTGGGAACCGGTGGCACGAAGCCCCAGCGTGTCCCACGTACGCTCGATGCGGACGCCTTCGGCGGTGAACGGGATCGAGAGGTGGAGCACGCGGGGACCCTCGGGAGCGTCGTCCCAACGGATGCTCGTCACGAGGACGTCGCCCACCTCGCACCCGCTCGCCGGCGCCTTGCGGGCGCTCACCCGGAAGCCGCTGTCGACCCGTCGCGCCGTTCCCGTGGAGCCGACCCAGTCGGACGCTCCGGTGCTGATCAGGATGGCGCGGTCTTGGGCGACCTTGCGGAACACGCCCGCGGCGTCCTGCCCGTGGCGGTGCCGCCAGACCTGCGTGGCAACGAGATGGGCGTGCATCGAGAGCGTGACAGCCGTGGACGGGTCATGGCGACCGAGCTCGCGCAGGATCTCGCCCATCTCGGCGTGCGACGCGCCGCCGCCGCCGAACTCCGGGGGCACCAGGGCGCTCGTGATGCCCGCCGTCCGGAGAAGCTCGAACGCCGTGATGGAAATCTCCCCGTCGCGGTCGCGCCGGGCCACTTCGGGGAGGAGGGAGGAGCCGATCTCGCGAGCGAGCCCGGCCCAGTCGGTTTCGGTTATCGCGGCGGTTTGGCTGGTGGTGATCTTCATGGCGAAAAGGTAGGGACGGGCGCCGAATGCGACGAGTACAGAGAGCGAACCCAACCGGTCTAGAATCTGGACCGGGGGATCAGCCCGTCGAGGTGATGACTTGGTCGAGCGCAAGACCGGCTACGGCCAGTACTGCCCGATCTCGCGAGCCCTCGACCTGCTTGGCGAGCGATGGTCCCTGCTCATCGTGCGCGACCTGCTGGTCGGCACGAGCCGGTTCAACGACCTCGCGCGCGGCCTCCCCGGCCTTTCGCGGAGCCTGCTGACGCGAAGGCTGCGCCAGTTCGAGAGGGCGGGCCTCGTCGAACGGCTCGACACGCAGTACGTTCTCACTGAATCGGGGCGCGAGCTGGAGCCGATCGTGTTCGGCCTCGGCGCGTGGGGGGCGCGCTGGACGTTCGGCGAGCCCGATCCCGACCAGCTCGATCCCCAGCTCCTGGTGTGGTGGATGCACATGCGTCTCGACGCGTCCGGGCTCCCGGGAAAGCGACAGGTCTTCCAGATCCGGTTCAGCGACGACCGAAGGCAGTTCTGGATCGTGATCGAGTCGGGTGTTCCCTCGGTCTGCCTGACGGACCCCGGCTTCGCGGTCGACGTGACGATCCTCTCCGACCTCCGATCCCTCCATCAGGTCTGGGTGGGGCGCCTGCCGCTGAAGGAGGCCGTCCGGTCGGGCCGGGTCAGGTTCGAGGGACCGACCGCCCTCGTTCGCCGGATGCCGGCTGTGCTCCGCCTGAGTCCCGTCGCCGGTATCGTGGCAGCGGCGCAGTCGGGGCCGGCCTCAGCGCCACAAGCCGGTTGAAATGCCCATAGGGACCACGGACAGAGCCTGAATCAAAGATTCCCGGCAGACGCCGACCCTAGTTGCAGGCGCACTCCGGGAGTGGGCGCTTCGCTAGGGCTGACCCGAAGTAGCCCTTCGACGTGGCGGTCCATTTGCCTTCTCTCTTCACTCTGAGCATGAGCATGAGGACGCAGCCGTCCTCGCTCTTTCCAACGTCGAACCCGTAGAAGGAGCTCGAGGGGGGGGACTCGATCCGGAATTGGGCCCAGCTTCCCCGCTCGTTTACCAGGGACTCGACCGTCTCGCCCGCCAGCCTTCCGGCAACCTCTTCGGACTCCCCCATCGCCACCAGGATCGACGCGAGCCTCTCCTCGAACTGGTCCGCGCAGGCCGGGACCCGAAGGTCGGGGCCATGGCCGTACCACTCCTCCGGAGAACGGCCGGCCCCGCCTGAACAGTCCCCGGCCGCGGGATCGAAGAGGAGCGCGACCGAATCCACCCGCTTCCAGGAGCTCGAGGCCATGTCCTCCCCTTTTTTGTCGCCACTTGCCCTGACGGTGTCGCTCATGACGAGCCGCCCGTCGGCGAGCCGGAAGAGACGGCTCTCGCGGTTCCGGCCGCCCAGTTGAGGAGAAACGTTGTCCGAAGCAACGATGAGCGGAATGAGGGCGAGGCCCAGCATGACGTCACCCGTCGTTAGGGCATCCCTCCAGGAGACGACGAGTGCGCCCCCCTGCCAGCGCGCCTTGAACCTCGCCGGCGAGAAGACCTCCTTGACCTCGACGCCGTCGCGGTTGGTGTACGTGAAGCGGACCTCCTCGGCCGTCGCCTCGACGGAGACTCTCGTCGGCTCCCCGAGAGCCTCAGCGTTGAGGAAGGGGATCAGGTTCGGGCTTCGCCGAAAAGCCCGGAGATTGAATTCGGGGCCGAAGTAGCAGTAGTCGCCGGAGAGCTGCTCGACGGTTGCCTCTGCCGGTGCCGGAGGGATGAGATTCGCCGGTGGAGCGTCTGACATGCAGCCCGTCAGCGCGAGGGTCAGTAGGCAGCCGGCCGCGAGAAAGATGCGAGTGGTCATGGGGTCACCTCCGTCGGCTCCTAAGGGACGCAGGTGCACTCCGGGAGAGGGCGCTTGGCGAGGTAAGAGAGGTTGCCCTCCAACCCGGGAAAGAGAATCTTGTTCTTGTTAAACAGCCCGTATAGTCTGAGGATGCATCCGTCCTCGTTCTTTCCGACGTCGAACTTGTACGTGACGCCCGAGGGAGACTCGATCCAGAACTTGGACCAGTCTTCCCCTTCACTCGTCAGGGAATCGACGGTCTCGCCTGCCAGCCTTCCGGCGGCCTCCTCCGACTCCCCTTTCGCCACCAGGATCGACGCGAACTCCTCCTCGAGCCGGTCGACGCAGGCCTGTTCCCGAAGGTCGAGCCCCTTCTCGAACCGCGGCTGCAGCGGCCGGGCGGGCATGGCTGCGGCACAGTCGCCCGCTGCGGGCTCAAGAATAAGGGCCACTGCGTCCTCTTTCTCGTAGTGATACGGGCCGTTACCCGCCCGGTCTCTGGACCAGCCGCTATCCAGATAGGAATCGGTCATAACCAGCTGGCCGTCCACGCTTTTGAAAAGGCGGCTTTCCCGGTTTCTTTCACCCAACCCCCAAAAGTTGAAGACCGTTCCGAAGATGAATTCGGGAACGATCGACGAGGCGGTCGACCCGTGGGAGCGGCCCGGCCCGATCACGAGAGCGTCAAGGAGCCAGACGGCTCGTGTCTGTGAGGGAACGAAGACCTGCTGCTCCTCGTACCCGCTTTCGTCCGTGCAGGTGAAGACGATCCGCTCCATCGTCGCGTCGACGCGGATCGTCGCCGGCCACCGGAGCTTCTGGACGTCGAGGAACGGAATCAGATCCGTTCCCCGGCGGAAAGACCGCACGCTAAGGTCGGGGCCGAAGTAGCAGTAGTTGCCGGAGAGCTGCTCTATGGAAGCCGCGGGCGCAGAGGGCGGGTAGAACGCGTCGTGCGGCGGGGCATCCGTGGAGATGCAGCCGGTCAGCGCCAGGGCCAGCAGGCAGCCGGCCGAAACGAGGCGGCGAGAGGTCATCGTTCACCTCCCCCTCTCCCGTTCGCCCCGGGGAGGGGATCCGCCCGGCCCGCCGGACGGTACTGCGGGCCCCGCCGGAGCCGCCCGCCGACCCGGACACCTCCAATATGGATTCCGGGCGGCGCGAAGTCCTCAGGATTTCCCGGGCTTTTTCTCGGGAACCGGGCTACATCGCGCTGGTCCCGGGTCTTTTCCAGGACCTGAATCGCAGTTCGGCCTATCCTCCAAAAGGCTCTGCTCGAAGTGGCTCGGAAGATGACCCCCTCCCCGCCCGCGCCCGGACGCAAAGGACCCATCCGGCTTCCGCCGCCCGACACCGAGCTGATGGGGTCAAGCTGATGGGGTCAGGTCCCGTTTCTGTAGTCTGCTTAGGCGAAGCCATCGTGAAAGCACGGCTGGATAATTGGGGCCAGACCTCCATCCAGCAAACTCGACGGGAACGGAAGAACAGCAGCTCCCCTGCCGAGCCAACCTGCTACGCCACCCAGCAGTTGTTGACGAAGCGCGCTATGAGATAGAGCTGCAGAAGGAGCGAGAGGACGGCCAGCGTCGCCCAT